>DATMXV010000085.1:0-6948 GCA_035561335.1 Desulfitobacteriaceae bacterium | reverse complement strand
CTGCTAACGTTGATACACATCAGGTTTCGGTCATTTCCATTCCACGGGATACCCGTGTAAAAGTTGCAGGTGTGGGTCTGACAAAAATTACGCATGCCAATGCTGTCGGTGAGTCCAAGGGCGGGATTCGTGAAGGGGCTTTGGAAAGTGCCAAAGCTGTCAGCGATTTTTTTAGGGGTTACAATAAACTATGACCTATTAGTAGGTGATAATGTTTATTATTATTGATCAATTTCTGCCTCGATTAAAAGGAGATTATTTTACATGATTGAAGGATATCAAGAGTTAAATTCCCGTAAAACATATTTAATCACCGGCGGCGCCGGATTCATCGGATTTTTCTTGACCAAGAAACTGTTGGAGCAAGGATGTCCGGTAGTATGTATTGATAATATGAATGATTACTATGATGTGAATTTAAAATACAGCAGATTAAGAATTTTGGAGGAATACAATTGTTTAACCTTTATCAAAGGGGACATTTCCTCTAAGGAAACTGTAATGAAAATTTTTCAGGAGTACAAGCCGGATATTGTGATAAATCTGGCAGCTCAAGCCGGGGTCCGCTATAGTATTGAAAATCCGGATACATACATTCAGAGTAATATTATCGGATTCTATAATATTTTAGAGGCATGTCGTCATTATCCGGTAGAGCACTTGGTATATGCATCGTCGAGTTCAGTTTATGGCGCAAATACCAAAGTGCCCTTCTCAACAGATGATAAGGTGGATAATCCTGTTTCCCTTTATGCTGCAACCAAGAAATCCAATGAATTGATGGCCCATACCTATAGCCAATTGTATGGCATACCCTCCACTGGTTTGAGATTTTTCACTGTTTATGGCCCGATGGGAAGGCCGGACATGGCCTATTTTGGTTTTACTCAGAAGATCTTTAACGGAGAGCCTATTAAAGTTTTTAATTACGGTGACAGCTCCAGGGACTTTACTTATATCGATGATATCATTGAATCGGTGGTGAGGATACTCTGTAACCCACCGGTGAAGAAAGCAGATAAGAACAGCATTCTGAATGGTATACGTTATGTTGTGTACAATATTGGGAATAATAAACCAGAGCAGCTGATGGACTTTATTAGCGTTCTGGAAAAGGCATTAAGTAAGGCAACCGGCAGGGAGATTGTTGCCAGGAAAGAGTTCCTGCCCATGCAGCCCGGGGATGTAAAAGTGACGTATAGTGACAGTACGCCTTTGGAAAGGGATTTTGAGTTCAGGCCAGGAACAAGGATTGAAGAAGGATTACAGAAATTTGCCGATTGGTATGTAAGTTATTATGAGGTGAGGTAGAAGGTTGAATATATTGAATACTATTTTAGTATCAGGCGGAGCTGGATATATTGGCAGCCAGACAGCCATGACTTTACTGGAACGCGGTTTCCAGGTTGTTATATTGGATAGTTTGGTTACCGGCTATCGGGGAGCAATATCCCCTCAGGCTTCCTTCTATGAGGGCGACATCAGTGATCCGGAACTAGTTGGCCGGATTGTGAAAAACCATCAGGTTGATGCGGTGATTCATTTTGCCGCCCGTAGTTTAGTAGGGGAGTCTATGCAAAAACCTGATCTTTACTTTTATGAGAATACAGCCAAGACCAATATTTTTGTTTCAACCTTGCTTCAGCAGGGTGTAAACAAGCTTGTCTTTTCCTCCACTGCGGCGACTTATGGTTTGCCGGAAACAGTGCCAATTCCGGAAACTTCGCAGACCGTGCCGATTAATCCTTATGGTGCTTCCAAGCTTATGATTGAGCAATCATTTTATTGGTTGGAGCAAGCTTATGGCTTAAAATGGATTGCCTTGCGCTATTTTAATGCAGCGGGGGCTTCCCTGGATGGTTCGATTGGCGAAGATCATGATCCGGAAACACATTTAATTCCATTGATCCTTAAAACAGCCTTGGGACAAAGAGAGGCTATATCCGTATTTGGAACAGACTATGATACACCGGATGGAACCTGTATCCGGGACTATATCCATGTAGCGGACTTGGCTGAAGCCCATCTTCTGGCCCTGGAAATCCTGGCGAAGGGTACGGATAGCGGAATTTATAATGTGGGTACCGGCAGTGGATACTCGGTCCGTGAAGTAATTGAAATGGCCAAAAAGGTTACCGGATTGGCTATTCCTGTGATCGATGCACCCAGAAGGATAGGGGATCCCGATATTTTGGTTGCCAAAGCAGATAAAATAGAAAAACTTTTTGGCTGGAAAGCCCGGTACAGTGATTTGGAGACAATTATTTCGACAGCCTGGAATTGGCATAAGGGCCATCCGCTGGGTTATCAATAAATACTGGTTGAATATAATAATTTGGAGGCAGGCTTGCTTTGTAAGCCTGTTCCTTTTTTCCTTCAATAAATTACCTGATTGAAAAGGATTATTCTAATAAATAATTGTATTAAGATGTATAATTGATCTGAATTACAATTACATTACCTTATTGGCTTAAAAAGGATTTAGTAATTGTTTCGAGAAAGTAATTTATTTAGAATTGGAATTAGGGGAGTTTAGGAACTGGGGTGAGGGAAGTGGAGATCCTGATGGAAGGGAAGAATATTCGCAAACGTTTCCTTACCGGTGAAGTTGAAGTTGAGGTTTTGAAGGGGATCGACTTCCGGATCTTTAAGGGAGAATTTATTGTCCTCTTGGGTCAGAGCGGGTCCGGCAAGACAACCCTGCTCAACATTATCGGTGGTATGACCAAGGCCTCGGACGGTGAACTTTACTACAAAGGTCAGCCCCTGCATAAAATGGATGATCATGGCCTGACTCTCTATAGACGTGATGAGGTGGGCTTTGTTTTTCAGAACTATAATCTGATATCCAATCTGACAGCGGCTGAGAATATCAGGCTGGTCAGGGACATAGCCTATGATCCTTTTACCGTGGATGAGGTCCTGCGTGAAGTAGGCCTTGAAGACTGGGCCAATCATTTTCCCTCCCAGATGTCCAGTGGCCAGCAGCAGCGGGTAGCTATTGCCAGAGCTATTGTTAAAAATCCTGACCTCCTGCTTTGTGATGAACCGACCGGGGCTTTAGATATTAAAACCGGTATCCAGGTTTTAAATGCCCTGCAGAAACTGAATCATGAATACCATAAGACTGTGATGGTAATTACCCATAATGTCGAGATTGCGAAGATGGCGGACAGGGTATTCTATCTTAAAGACGGTATGATAGATCATATCACAGTGGTAGAGCAGCCTCTGACGCCGGAGGAAATAAAATGGTAGTACTCAGAAGAAAAACCTGGCGTGATATTAAAGAAAATTATGGTGTTTATCTGGCCTGTGTCCTGGTTATTGCCATAGGTTTGCTTATTTATACGACTATGTCGGTAATGATGGAAAGCCTGGAGCAGGCCCAGGTTAATTTTTATGAGGAGACCAACTTTGCCGACGGCTTTATCAAACTTACAGGCTGTCCGGAAGGCGAGGTGGATTCTCTGGCTTTTGTACCTGGCATTAAACAAGTTGAAGGCCGGATTGTGAAAGATGTCCGGCTTTTGGACCAGAAGCAGGATTCCAACCGCTATCTGAGAATGGTCTCCATTGATATGAACACTATGCCGGGTATTAATAAAATTCACCTGATGAGCGGCCGCCTGCCCAGGGACGGCCAGCCGGAAATTTTGCTTGATCCCCAGTTTATGGCTGCCAACAAGCTGGTTTTGGGTGACAGCGTGACAGCAATTATTGAGGGCAATCAGGCGGAATTTTACGTCACCGGCACAGCCCAGAATCCGGAATTCATCTATATCATGAGAACTGCCCAGGATTTCTTTCCGGCCCCTGAAGATTTTGGGATCGCTTATGTCTCCCTTAACTCGCTCAAAGCTTTAGTTAAGGAAAAGGGGCAGGTCAATGATCTGGTTTTTACTATTGAAGAATCAGCTGATTTTGAGACTGTCAAGGAAAGCCTGCAAAGTGAGCTGAAACCCTATGGCCTGCAAAGCATCACTGCCCGTAAAGACCAGACAAGTAATGCTATTCTGGACAGTGAAATTAAGCAAAATAAGAATATGACCAAAACGCTTCCCCTTGTTTTTCTGGGGGTGGCTGCTATTATTCTCTATACCATGCTGAAACGGCTGATTGAAGCCCAGCGGGGTATTATTGGCACCCTGAAAGCTTTTGGTTTCAGGAACCGGGAGATTGTCGGGCATTATCTTTTTTATCCCGCCGTGATTGGGTTTGCAGGGGGCTTGTTGGGAGGATTGGCCGGAATAGCCCTTTCTTATCCTTTAACTTCATTGTATGGGACATTTTTTGCTTTGCCCGGACTGCAGGGCGGGTTCTCCCTGAAATACCTTTTGCTTGGTCTGGCCATGTCCCTGGTTTTCAGTATTTTCAGTGGGATCAGGGCCAGTCTGGAGATCATCCGCCTGGAACCTGGTGAAGCCATGCGTCCTCCGGCGCCGCCAAAATCCGGTAAAACCCTGATTGAACGGGTGAGCATGTTCTGGCAGCTGCTGACTGCTCAGGCCCAGATGGGTATTCGCAATGCTTTCCGGACCAAGATCCGTAGTCTTTTTAATGTTATCGGAATTGCCGTGGTTTTCAGCCTGATGACTATTTCCTGGTCGATGCAGGAAATGACGGCTTTGTTGACAACTGTCCAGCTGGAAGATGTGCAAAAGTACGATGTCAAGGTTCAGCTGGGCCGTCTCTCGGCTGCGGAGCCTGTCAGGCTGGACCTGAGTCATGAAGCAGGGGTCTCCAAAGTGGAGTCTATGCTGGAAGTGCCGGCTACCTTGCGCAGCGATTGGCTGAAAAAAGAAGTTGTCATCATCGGTTTGGCCAAAGACACTACTCTCTATAATATCCTGGATAAAAGCGGGCGGCGGGTGGAGGTCCCGGAAAGCGGTATCCTGCTATCCGAGCAGCTGGCCAAGTCCCTCCGGGTTAAAGCCGGAGACCTGATCGAGGTGGAAAGTCCCCTGCGCCGGGATACTCTGGAGGAGAAGAAGGAAAAGCTCCTGGTCAAAGGTGTGGTCCCCCAGTATATCGGTTCCAATGCCTTTATGGAGGATAAAGACTTACAGGATTTTTTGCGCCAGGGAGAAATCGGTACGTCCATGATGGTCAAAATGGACCAGTCTAAAGTGGGTCTGCTTAAAAGCAAATACCGTAATGCCGATAATGTGGCAACGATTGAATCCCTGAAGGATACCGCAGACAAGATCGGGGAACTGATGGATTCATTCGGCTATATGACCTGGCTCTATGCAGTGCTGGGAGGGATAACAGGATTTGCCCTGATTTTCAATTCCAGTATCATTATCCTCTCGGAACGCCGGCGGGAATTAGCGTCCCTGCGGGTTTTAGGATTGACGCCGCGGGAAGTCCTGCGGGTGATCACCTCGGAACAGTGGACTCTCTATGTCCTCGGGATTATGTTGGGCATCCCCTTGGCCTATGGGATGGAATACGGGCTGGCCCTGGCTTTGAGTACTGACATGTATTCCCTGCCTTCCAGTCTGCCGCCGGTTGCTTTGCTGGGTGCAGCGGCAGGGACAGCCTTTTCAGTCCTCCTGGCCCAGTACCGGTCTTACCACAGGATTAAGTCCCTGCCCTATGTAGAAATTTTAGCGACCAGAGATTAAATTGGGGGGAGAAAAATGAAAGCGGTTCTTAATTTGAGTAATTTTAGATTAACAAAATTGAAAACACGCCGGTTGGTAATAATCGGCGGGATTGCAGTTCTGGTTTTACTCTCTGTAATTTATGCCACTACCAGGCCTCTGGAGGCTGGGGTCTTCACTGTAGTGACCAAGGACTTCAGCAAAGGTTTCACTGAAGAAGGGGTGGTAATTGCCGCTGAGGAATGGCCTGTCTTTAATCCCTTCGAGGGCAAAATCCAGGCCCTTAAAGTAAAAAACGGTGATCATGTCCAGAAAGGCCAGGTGCTTCTGGAAATGGACGCCAGTGATTTAGACTTCCAGTTACAGGCTTTAAAAGTGCAGCTGGAAAGCCTGGAAGGACAGCGTATCCAGTCTGCCGGCAATACCTATGAGGCACAGGCAGCGCAGCAAAATCTGGTTATCAGGCAAGCGGAAAATGACCTGGCAACCCAGGAACTTAACCTGACGAGAATGAAAGACTTATATGATGCCGGATCAATTTCCCTGGTTGAATATGAAGCTGCCCAGGATGCTGTCACTAAAGCACAAAATTTCCTGGAACAGCAAAAACAAGCCTTGAATCTAATTAATAAACAGCAGCAGTCTTCCCGGGAAACCGAAGCGTCTTATGTCAACCAGAAGAAAGCAGTGCAAGCTCAGATTGCCCAGTTGGAAGATAAAATTGGCAAGGCAGTTGTTTTTGCTCTTCAGGACGGGGTTGTCAAAGACCTTACATTAAAAGAAGGAAATGTTATCTCCCCAGGCCAGCAGATAATGACAGTTTTTGCCGGCGGCGGTTATAAGCTGGAAAGCTATATCCTGGCCGGTGATGTCCTGGATATAAAAGCCGGCGGCCAGGTGCAGATTATCCAGAAAACCGGCGCCGGAAATATCAGTTTTTCCGGTGAAGTGGAAACTGTGGACCTTACAGCCGTTGAGCGGATTTCTCCTCTCGGACTTAAGGAAAACCGTATTAAGGTTACTGTTCTCTTCACTGCTTCTTCTCCGGTTGTCCTGGGCAGTGAACTGGATGTCCAATATACGACAAGCAAAATACCCTCTAAACTGCTGATTCCGAAAACAGCCCTTTTCTCCTATCAGAATGGAGACGCTGTCTGGATTGTTCAGCAAGGCAAGGCTAAAATCCAAGCTGTCAAAAAGGGTTTGGAAAACGACAGTGAGGCAATAATTGAAGAAGGCCTGTCTGAGGGTGATAAAATCATTTTGGATCCTAATTTGAAGGACCTAAAAGAAGGAAAACGGATAAAAGTTTCTTGATAATTATAACTTTATTTTATAA
>DATMXV010000084.1:0-2014 GCA_035561335.1 Desulfitobacteriaceae bacterium | reverse complement strand
GCACAATTAAAGTTTATTAAGCATATACTTAAAAAGAACAATGACGTTCTGACAAAGTTGTATAACTTTGTCCGGGCGTTTTTTTTACGAGGAGGTGCAATTCCTGATGTGTGGCATTGTTGGTTGGACAGACTTTTCCCGGAGACTTGTTGATGAAGGCGAAGCACTAAAGACTATGGCTGATCAACTTACTCGCCGTGGTCCGGATGATTCAGGTTTTTGGTTCAGTGAGCATGCGGTCTTAGGACACCGCCGCCTGGTTGTCGTTGATCCCGAAGGCGGCAGGCAGCCGATGGTTGCCAAAAGAGGTAGTGGAACATATACATTGGTTTACAATGGAGAGTTGTATAATACAGAAGATATTCGCCGCTTATTGCTTCAAAAAGGATATTCCTTTAATGGCTGGTCAGATACGGAGGTGCTTTTAAACGCTTATATCGAGTGGGGAGGAGAATGTGTTCAGAAGTTGAATGGGATTTATGCCTTTGCTGTTTGGGATGAAGAAAGAGCAGGAATATTTCTGGCAAGGGACCGGATTGGCGTGAAGCCTTTATTTTATTGCCAGAAAGGAAGTTCATTTTTATTTGGCTCGGAGATTAAAGCGCTCCTGGCCCATCCTCTGGTACCGGCAAAAATTAACCGGGAAGGTCTGGCGGAGATTTTTGCCCTGGGGCCTGCCAGGACTCCGGGACATGGCGTTTTCTCCGGAATTTCCGAATTAAAACCGGGTTACAGTATGTTTGTTGACCGTAAAGGTATGAAGATCCGGCAATATTGGTCCCTGGACAGTCACGCTCATGAAGAAAGCTTTGCCAGGACAGTAAATACTGTTCGGGAATTGGTTTATGACTCAATCAAGCGCCAGTTGGTATCTGATGTACCGTTATGTTTTTTATTATCCGGAGGTTTGGATTCCAGCGCCATTTCAGCGATCGCCTCAGAGGTATATAAAAAAGAAGGGAAAGGAAAAATTAAAACTTTTTCCATAGATTATCTGGGAAATGACAAATACTTCCGGGCAAGTGAATTCCAGCCGAATGCTGACGCGCCCTGGGCGGAAAAAGTTTCTGAATATCTCGGTACAGAACATGCTGTCTGTTTGATTGACACGCCTGAACTGGTCCAAGCGCTCTTTCCGGCTGTTCTGGCGCGGGATTTACCGGGGATGACAGATGTTGATTCCTCATTGCTGCTTTTCAGTCATTGGATTAAAAAGCAGGCGACGGTGGGCTTGTCAGGGGAATGTGCCGATGAGGTTTTTGGCGGATATCCCTGGTTTTACAAAAGCGGAGCGACAGGAACATTCCCCTGGTCACAGAGGCTGAATGACCGCATGAACCTGTTTTCTCAGGAATTGCTTGATTTAATCAAACCCAGGGAATATGTGGCTGAGCGCTACCAGGAAGCCCTTGCTGAAGTACCCCTCTTTCAGGGGGATAAACCTGATGAGGCCAGGATGAGGGAATTGTTTTACTTAAATCTTACCCGGTGGATGCCCACCTTGTTAGACCGGAAAGACAGGATGAGTATGGCAATCGGTTTGGAACTGCGGGTACCTTTTTGTGATCACAGGCTGGTAGAATATGTCTGGAACATACCCTGGGAAATGAAAAACTACCGGAACAGGGAGAAGGGCCTTCTGAGAATGGCTTTAACAGGAATGCTCCCGGAGGATGTCCTGTGGCGAAAAAAGAGTCCTTATCCTAAAACACATAATCCTGCTTTTCTGGGAGCAGTCCGTGATTTAATGCTCTCGAAGCTTGAGGATACATCATCACCATTACTGCCGTTTATCAACAAACAATCTGTCAGGGAGTTTGCCCTGTCTCTAAAAAGTGATTCGAATATCCCCTGGTTTGGACAACTGATGAATGCCCCCCAATTATTGGCTTATCTATTACAAATTGACTTTTGGTTAAGGGAATACAAGGTTGTTGTTGAATAACAGTTTTGATATTCTTTATGTATACAGTATTATTAAAAAAATACTGGACTAATACAAGTTGGTGAATTA
>DATMXV010000083.1:0-4367 GCA_035561335.1 Desulfitobacteriaceae bacterium | reverse complement strand
GGAGGAAGAATACTTGTCAGACATAGATTCTTTTGGCCTAAAAGATAAAAATGAAATACGCAAGCTGGTTTTGGCTGAAAGAGCAAGCCTGGGAGAGGAAGCAAGAACTGAAAAAAGCTTACTGATTCAGAAAAAGGTCATGGCTTTAGCTGAATATCAGGCAGCGCAGACTATAATGCTTTTTATGAATTTTCAGGATGAAGTTGAAACAACGGGATTGGCAATAAATGTTTTGGCCGGCGGTAAGCGGCTGATCTTGCCTTTTTGTGCACCCGGAGGAATTTTAATACCGGCAGTGGTGAAAGATTTGAGCGGCCTCGTAATGGGAATGTGGGGTATTAGGGAACCGGATAAAAAGGGATTAGTAAAAGCTGAACTTTCTGAAATTGAATTCGTGCTTGTTCCAGGGGTAGCTTTTGACTTGGCCGGAAACCGTCTGGGCTATGGCAAAGGCTATTATGACCGTTTTTTACAGCATCTGCTCCAGTCTGTACCCAGGGCAGCTGTGGCATTCAGCTGTCAAATAATATCTGAGGTCCCGGTTGCTGAACATGATAAGAAGATAACCATGCTGATTACAGAAGAAGAAGTATATCGTTTTTAAGGTAACTATTGTTTTGGCTTGTCACCCCTGTCCGTTTTTTTGCGTAGTATAGTATATAAACAGACAGCGGAAGTGGGGGGGTGAAACGGTTTTGAAAACTATTGCTTTTGTAGATTACGAAAATATTTGGACTGGATTAGCGGAACGGGGATTGATCATAAATCCGGAACAGCTTGTGCAGACATTGCAGCAATATGTTGATTATATTGATAATGATCTCTTAGCTATTTATTTGTTTGCAAACTTTGACAGAGAAGAATTTTGGCATATGCAAACCGCTTTTGAAAAAACCAATGTCTTTACCAGGCATGTTTATGGTAAAAACAACTTTTCAAAGACGGATCTGCGCTGTAATGCTACAGATATAGAACTAATGCTTGAGGCACAGGAAATATTATTGACTCGTCCGGCAACCGTTGATTTGTTTCTTTTAATCACAGGTGACGGTGATTTCCTGCCCTTAATTCGGAAAATCCGTTCCTGGGGAAAAGAAGTTAAAGTTATCGGAGTAGAAGGCAGTGTTAGTCAAGCCCTGCAGCCTTATTGCTCTAATATAGATATTTTTAATCAATTGATTAATAATGGTTCCGAAACCGGTTATCAAGCAGTACAGGATCTGGAACAGGGAATTAGGATAATAGGCAATTTGCAAACTAGATTACCTTATGTAGCTTCGACAAAAACAAGGGCAGCTTTAAGTACACATTTAGGTCGTTCAGTTTCTCAGGTTAAGGAACTTATTAAGTTTTTGCTTAAAGAGGATATGCTTTTCGAACGTGAGCATCCGGATGCAAACTTAAAGATAGGCAGGACGAAAATCTATTTACTCAATCTGGAAAACCCCAAGGTCAAGCAGGCTTTAGGTACAATCTATGATGACGTATATCAACGCTATCTTAAGCTGAATCAGGAAAATTGATTTTTATACAGACTGGGGATAACCTCTGTCTGTAGAACATAATTATGGGAACCGATTATGAATAATATTTTCAAAGATTGGTAATGATACCTTTATGAATTGGCTTGGATAGGAGAAGTGAGGGCCTAAGAGGGCCTGAGAGAGAATAAGAAAAAGGAAATGAAAGATAATCAGCGAAATTATGGATTTATTATAATTTTTGAGCTGTTAAGAGGTTTGCTTTCCCTGCGCCTCTTGAATATTATTATACCTAGATGTTAGCACTCGAGTCGAATGAGTGCTAACAAACGATAAAGAAAATAATTTAAGGAGGGACCTTTCCAAATGAATATCAAACCTCTTGGAGACCGGGTTGTTATTAAAGCTATCCCGACGGAAGAAAAGACAAAAAGCGGAATTATTATGCCTGATACCGCTAAGGAAAAGCCGCAAGAAGGTGAAATTGTCGCAGTAGGACCGGGAAAAATGGAAAAAGGTGAGCGTATTGCTTTGGATGTTAAAGTAGGGGACCGTGTGATTTATTCAAAATATGCCGGGACCGAAATCAAGTCTGATGGCGTAGAATATCTTATTCTTAAAGAGATGGATATCCTGGCGATAATCGGTTAATATCTTTTTATATGAAATTGGAGGTATAAACGGTGGCGAAACAAATAATTTTTAATGAAGAAGCACGTCATGCCCTGGAACGCGGCGTTAATGCTTTAGCTGATGCTGTACGCATTACTTTAGGACCAAAAGGACGCAATGTTGTCCTGGATAAAAAGTTTGGTTCACCCTTAATTACTAATGATGGCGTGACTATTGCCCGGGAAGTGGAACTTGAAGACCCTTTCGAAAATATGGGTGCGCAATTAGTTAAAGAGGTAGCAACGAAGACTAATGATGTAGCCGGTGACGGAACTACTACAGCAACGCTCTTAGCCCAGGCAATTATTCGTGAGGGCTTGAGAAATGTTGCAGCCGGCGCTAATCCGATGGGTATCAAACGGGGAATTGAGAAAGCTGTAGCAGCTGTTGTTGATGAAATTCAGGCTACGGCTAAGACAATTGAGAGTAAAGAGGCTATCGCCCAGGTAGCTTCGATTTCGGCAAGCGATAACGCGATTGGCGCCCTGATTGCCGAGGCTATGGAAAAGGTTGGTAAAGACGGAGTAATTACTGTTGAAGAAGCAAAGGGAATGACTACTGATCTTGAAGTAGTCGAGGGTATGCAATTCGACCGCGGTTATCTTTCCGCATACATGATTACTGATACTGATAAAATGGAAGCGGTACTTAATGATGCTTACATTTTGATTACTGATAAGAAAATCAGTGCAATTCAGGATATCTTGCCGGTATTGGAAAAAGTAGTCCAGGCAGGCCGTCAATTATTAATTATCTCCGAAGACATCGAGGGAGAAGCTTTGGCTACCCTGGTTGTCAATAAACTTCGTGGGACCTTTACTTGCGTGGGCGTCAAAGCACCCGGTTTTGGTGACCGGCGCAAGGCTATGCTCGAAGACATTGCCGTACTTACCGGTGGGACTGTAGTAACAGAAGATTTGGGTCTTAAACTCGAGAATACGAGCCTTGATATGCTTGGCAGAGCCCGGCAAATCCGTATAAGTAAAGAAGAAACCACGATTGTTGAAGGATCCGGAAGCTCCGATGATATCAAAAAACGTGTAGACGGCATCAAAAAACAAATTGATGAGACCACATCTGACTTTGATCGTGAAAAACTCCAGGAGCGTTTAGCAAAATTAGCCGGTGGAGTAGCTGTTATCCAGGTTGGGGCAGCAACCGAGACCGAAATGAAAGAGAAAAAACTCCGGATTGAAGATGCCTTGGCAGCCACACGGGCCGCTGTTGAAGAAGGAATTGTTTCCGGCGGCGGGTCAGCCCTGATTGATGCAGCAGTAGCCCTTGATAAGATTGAGTTAACCGGAGATGAACAGACCGGTTTGAACATTGTCCGTCGTTCGCTTGAAGAGCCCCTCCGTCAAATCGCTAATAATGCCGGTTTCGAAGGCTCAGTCGTTGTTGAAAGGGTACGTTCTCAAGGAAAAGGTATTGGATTTAATGCTTTAACTACTGTATATGAAGACATGATTACTGCCGGTATTGTTGATCCTGCAAAAGTTGCCAGATCTGCTCTCCAAAATGCAGCTTCCATTTCTGCGATGCTGCTGACAACCGAATGCCTTGTTGCCGACATCCCATCTAAAGATGGCGGCATGCCTGGTATGCCTGGCGGCATGGGCGGCATGGGCGGTATGGGCGGCATGATGTAATAAATGCCCAAGAGGCCTTTCATTAGTTCGCTGAACTTTTGGGAGGTCTCTTTCTTTATTGGTTTTGTAACGTGTGGATAACTGTTCTTTTTTTGTGGTTCAGTTAATTTAGATATTTTAGTAAAGCTTTAAGATTAGACATTACTTTCATTAATTTGTGGCAGAGGCTCTTTGCCTTCAAACACTTTGAGCAGCCACTTACATTCTTCAAGCCGGCCTAAGGCCTGTTCTTTCATTACTCCTTCCAGGGTGTTTACCATTTCAGTCCAGGATTCAATTTCTTTTTCTAATAAGACTTTGAATACTGCCTTTGTCGGTTGTTTCATACCTTGACACTCCTTTCATCATAAGCCGGAATAACCAAATCAAATATTGTTTCCAGCATAACTAATCTCTCTTGAAATATCTTCCTATCAACTTCAATATTCTTCTTAAGCCTATTTAAGAACCTGTCGTACTTCCTGATTGGGGGATTTTATTAAAACCTTAATTGACATGAAAAAACCCCCAATTCATGGGGGTAACAGCAGGAGGTAAATAATATATTAAGGCACTTTTTTTATTA
>DATMXV010000082.1:0-2341 GCA_035561335.1 Desulfitobacteriaceae bacterium | reverse complement strand
ATCAATAAGTCCTTTAGAATTGGAAAAGGCAGCAAAGGTCTTACCTGCAAAAGCATTTATTCTGTTTTGTCAGCAAGCCCTTCCTGAACAACGCCATGCCCTGGAAGTTACAAAAAGTTTAGAAAATGCCCAAAAAACCTTTAATTTAAAGCCTGAAGAATACCAGGACCTAATCATCGCCGCTCTCCTGCATGATTGCGGCAAATCACTTGTCAAATTATACTTATGGCAGAAGATTCTTATTGTTTTAATTAATCGTTGTCCCCTGCCGCTTAAAAAATATCTTAATTCGAAGCCGGGATTTCTTACACATACCCTTAATATAGCACATCAACATGCTGAATGGGGAGAATCTCTTGCTAAGGAAGCCGGATTAAATCAAAAAATCTGCCTGCTTATCCGGCAACACCATTCTCCTGAAACAAAATTAGGTAAAATACTACAAGAAAATGATAATAAACATTAAGCAAATTCCGCTTAATGCTCTCTCTGCAATAGTTGCTTAATACTTCTTGCAGTAAAATCAAAATTACAAATAAAATTATTTTTCATAGCTAAGAAGGTGTTTAAGTTTGGCCAGAAAGAAAAAGACTGAAGCTGAAGTTCAAAAAGACAACAGCGAACGCTGGCTTCTTACATATTCCGACCTCATTACTCTCCTGATGGTCTTCTTCGTAGTCCTCTACGCAATGAGCAATGTTGACGCCCAAAAATTCCGGGCTATCGCCGAATCTTTAAATAAAGCCTTGGGAGGCGGAAGACCGGCCGCAATGGAGATTAACGAGAAGCCGGGAGGGCCGCAAATCATGGGGGAAAGCACCCCCAGTTATTCCTCCGATACGCCTGATGATAAAAGCATGCAGAATTTTAAGCTTGAACAAACATCCATTGAAGAAATCAAGCAGAAATTAGATAAATATGCTGCCGAAAATAATATTCAAAACAAACTGGTTTCTTCAATTGAGGAACGGGGATTAGTTGTCAGCATTACAGATACCTTGCTTTTTGACAGCGGATCTGCAGTAATTACTGTGAAGGCTCATGAAATATTGGGAAAAATCAGCAAGGTACTTCTTGATATGCCCAATTATATTAAAGTCGAAGGACATACAGACAATGTTCCCATTAATACTCAGCAATTTTTAAGCAATTGGGAATTGTCTGTGTTAAGAGCTACCAACGTTCTGCAAATATTGGCCGGGGAGGGCCATATTTCCCCTGACCGGCTTTCGGCAACAGGGTATGGTGAATACCGGCCCATCGCCAGTAATATTGACGAGGCCGGTCGGGCCAGGAACCGCCGGGTTGATTTAGTAATCTTGCGCACAAAATATGATGTGATTGAACCTGGCAGTGAACAGGATGCAATGCCTGAAGGAGGCAGTGAACAGTCCGCAACGCCTGAACCTAGCAATGAATAGTCCGCACGCCTGAAGGAGGCAAAATTATGTCTTTGCGAATCGACAGCACTCATCAAACAGAATCCTTTTTACGGGAAGCACCGTCTCTAAGCGGGCCTAACGACCTGGAATTCACCAAAATATTATCCGGAACCCAAAGCATGCAGCATCGTGAATTAAAGGATTTTCTTGATCGCTTAAATATTCAGGGAGAAAAATTATCCAAATCCCTTTCCTTACGAGATTTGGATAATTTTAAAGCTATGGTTAAATTGTTTCTACGTTCGACCTTCGGTCAAAGCCGTTCCCTGCAAGAAAATACTTTTTGGGATTATAACGGCCGTCCTAAAATCCTGGCTAAGATTACCAAAATAAATCATCAGTTAGAGGATCTGGGCCAAAAAGTAATTAATGAACAAACCGGGCCCCTGGATATTTTGACTAAGATTGATGAAATCAAAGGTCTGATTTTAGACCTGTTTACCTGATAATTCTTAATATAATAAAAAGTTTATGTCAGATATCAAAGCAAAAGAGGAGCGTGAATTAAGCGACAATGTCAAACAGTTATGAAAGTTTTGTTAAGGCTTTTTATCCTAAAAGCGGCCTTAACTTAAATTTTTATAAACAAAATCAAATGCAGCGCCGTATCTTGAGTTTCATCAACTCGCACGGCTATAAAACATATGTTGAATTCTTAAAGGTTTTAGATGAAGATAAGGTATTATATAATGCTTTTTTTCAATATTTAACTATTAACGTTTCCCAGTTTTTCCGAGATCCAAATCAATGGAAGACCCTGCGGGAAAATATAATACCAAAGCTGCCGGCCGGTAAAACCTCACTCAAGCTTTGGAGTGCAGGATGTTCCAGCGGTCAGGAAGCCTACTCTTTAGCAATAACCTTAGCAGAATATTTTCCTAATATTAAATTTACTGTAC
>DATMXV010000081.1:0-19640 GCA_035561335.1 Desulfitobacteriaceae bacterium | reverse complement strand
AAGTAAATTAATTATGAATTATGTATTTTCTGATCCGATACCTGATTATGCATTATGCATTATGCATTATTAATTATGAATTATTATTAACGGGGGATTGAATTGAAAAAGGTCTTAGTGATTGCCTACTTTTTTCCGCCTCTGGGCGGAAGCGGTGTTCAGCGGACACTTAAATTTGTCAAATATTTACCTGAATTCGGGATCCAACCGCTTGTCAGTACTGTTAAACACGGCCATAATTTTGCTTACGATGAGAGTTTATTATCTGAAATACCTCAGACAGCGAAGGTTTTTCGTTCCAATAGTATGGAAACACTATGGTTACGCAGGATTATTGAGAAGCCGGCAGCTTTTCGCCGCCAGAAGACAAGTTTCCCGGCTCCTGCCGATCAGGAGAATAAGGACCCGATAACAGAAGGGAAATCTTTCAAACAACGTCTGTTTGATTTTCTTGATAATTACCTGTTTATTCCGGATTCCAAAATGAGATGGCTGCCCTGTGGTTTTTTTACTTCCCTAAAAGCCGCCCGGAAAGAGAAAGTTGATTTACTTTTTTCCTCTTCCTATCCCTATACCGTACATATTATCGCCTTGTTGGTAAACAAGTTTTATCGTAAACCCTGGATTGCCGATTTTCGTGATCCGTGGGTAGGGAACAAGGCGATGGTTAAGAATATTGCCTTTCGGCGTAAGCTTGATAGTTGGCTGGAAGGTAAAGTGGTAAAAAATGCCGCCTATATTATCAATGTTACTCCGCCGCTTACCGAAATGTACAGGCAGCGTTATCCGGAATTTGCCGAAAAGATGATTACGATTACAAACGGTTTTGACGAGCAGGATTTCGGATCACTATGTCCGGTTCAGCAGGACAAATTCACTTTAATTTATACCGGGATAATCAATGAGATTCACTATGATATTGAGACATTTGTCAGGGGAATCGCAGCTTTTCTTCAAGAACAGCCGGCAGCGCGAACCAGGTTCCAGTGTCTGTTTATTGGCTATATTCCGCCGGCAGTTACCGAAATTTTTGTTAAGTATAAGATCAGGGATATCCTGGTTATCCTGCCTTATATGGACCACCGGGAGTGTTTGAATTACCTTGCCGGGGCCAACCTGCAATTCCTGACTTTTGGACAGGATCTGGACAATGCTTATAGCGGAAAACTGTTTGATTACATCGGTTCCGGGAAACCTGTGCTGGCTTTAGTACCGGAGGGAATTGCCGCTGAGCTAATCCGGGACAAGCAAATCGGAACAGTAATATCCCTGGGGCATTGGCAGGAGATCAGCAAGGGAGTTGAAAAATATTACCAGGATTGGCTGCAGGGACAAACCAAAAACCCTGTGCCGGCAAGCAAATGTAGAGAATTCAGCAGGAAAAACCTAGCCGGCCAATTAGCTGATTTGTTTAAATCACTATAGCACGTTCGCAAGCACTACCTTTGCTACTCACTTGTCATTGGTGTGTTTAACGCCTTATCAGCCAAACGTTTATACCATCACGCCACTTTGCCGTCCGTGGCAGTGGCTAATCAAGATATCCTTGTCTTAGTCTTGGTACGTTCGGCACTTGGTACATCCGGTGCCGTCGTCTGCTTTGAATTAAGCAAATTACGTTAATTGCTCATTTTGCTATATTGATTTAAAAGCTTTGGTTTTTGATTATCATAAGATAAGGAGTTCGGACCATGCGTATTCTTATGCTTACCCAGTATTTTCCGCCTGAAACAGGGGCGGCTCAAGTCCGCCTTTTTGAAGTAGCGAAAGCTATCAAGTCTCAGGGGCATCAAATAGAAGTTGTTACAGCTTTCCCAAATTATCCTACAGGGGTTATTCCTCCGGAGTACCGGGGAAAGTTCTTTATGAAGGATACAGTAGACGGTATTCCTCTTTACCGTACCTGGATTTATCCGGTACAGCGGGGGCGTTTTTGGAAACGTCTTCTGAATTACTTTTCTTTTGTCTTATCGGCCTGTTATGGAGTAGGAAAAGCAGGACCGGCAGACTATATTTTTGTAGAATCGCCTCCCATTTTTCTTGGTTTTACAATGTTTTTTGCCCGCCGGCTGAAAAAGGCCAGGGTTATTCTTAATATATCCGATCTTTGGCCTGAATCAGCCATTTCCTTAGGTTTGGTAAAAAACAGGCTGCTTATAGAGTTAACCACACTCCTGGAGAACCGCATGTATAAAGTTGCCTGGCGGATATCCGCCCAGACGGAAGGAATTATCGAAACCTTGCGCCAAAGAGGGATTTCGCCTACTAAAATGGTTTTTTTGCCGAATGGAGTAGATCCTGAACTTTTTACACCGTGTTCTCCGGATCAGGAACTTGTGGAAAGCCTTAAGCTGCAGAATAAAATTGTTATTCTTTATGCCGGAACGATCGGTTATGCGGCAGGATTGGAGGTTGCTTTGCAGGCTGCGGAAAAACTGCGTGCTAATTCCGAACTTGTTTTTCTGATTGTCGGAGACGGAACGGAGAAACCCCGGTTACAAAAATTGGCGGCTGAGATGCAATTGCCCAATGTCCGCTGGCTCCCTTTTCAACCCTTGCACGAGATAGTCCGCTACTATAATCTGGCTGCGTTAAGCCTGGTAACTCTTCGCCGTTATAAATTAGCTGAGGGGGTCCGCCCCTCAAAACTTTTTCCGGGTCTGGCCAGTGCTAAGCCGGTTGTTTATGTTGGTGAGGGGGAAGGCGCCAGGATTATGGCGGAAAGCGGAGGGGGAGTAATCATCCCGCCGGAAGATTCAGGGAGACTGGCGGAAACAATCCTGGAGCTTATTGCTAATCCTGAGCAATGCCGGGAGATGGGCCGGAAGGGACGTAATTATGTAATTGAAAACTATACCTGGCGGGTCCTGGTGGCTAAATGGCTTCAGGATTTGAAAATCTGATCTGCAATAATGCGGACTTACCGGGAAAAGGATGCGGTTATGTTGTAAAAGTTTAGCACATGTAGTAAACTGTTGAACGAAAATACATAAATCGACAGGGCTTTTTGGTTATTGACATTTTAGGGGAATCAAATTCGATTCCCCTTTCTCCCATGATAAAGGTTCCCGTATCTAAGATTAAAGAGGAAGTATTTCTTCAAAGAAATTAAAGAAATAAAAGATGAAACGGAGAAAGAACAATGACGAATAACAAGCGCATGCGTTTTGGAATTATTGGTTGCGGGCGGATTGCACCCAAACATGCGGAATCTATCATTGCCCTGGAAGAAGCTGAACTGGTTGCCGTTTGTGATATTATCCCTGAGCGGGTTCAGAATTTTGCCGATAAATATGCGGCAGTTCCTTATGAAAATTATCGGCAGCTGCTGGAACGCAAGGATTTGGATATTGTGACCATTGCCACTTCCAGTGATCTGCATGCGGAAATAGGTTGTGCAGCCGCTCAGGCAGGAAAACATGTCATGGTTGAAAAGCCTATGGCCATGAACTTAAAGAGTGCCGATCAATTGATTGCCGCTTGTCGGGAAGCCGGGGTCAAGTTAGCTGTGATTCATCAAAACCGTTTTAATAAATCTGTTAAACTTTTACGCAAAGCATTAGAGGATGGGCGTTTCGGCAAGCTTACTCATGGTCAGGCTACTATACGCTGGAACCGGGATGACAATTATTACGCCCAGGCGCCGTGGCGAGGGACAAGACTTAAAGACGGCGGTGTTTTAATGAATCAATCTATTCATAATATTGATCTTTTGCAATGGATGTTTGGTCCGGTGGATTCAGTATTTGGCTATACCGGGACCTATCTGCGCCGGATAGAAATGGAAGATGTCGGAGTAGCTGTCCTGCAATTTAAAAACGGGGCTGTTGGTTTGATTGAGGCAGCCTCGACCCTGTATCCTAAAAACATTGAAGAGACTTTGAATATTTTTGGGGCAACAGGTTCTGTTATTATTGGCGGAATCGCCGTCAACCGGATTGAAGTATGGGAGTTTCCTGATTCTGAGGCTGAAAAGCAAAGAATTTTTGCTGCCCAGGAGGATGACCCCCCCACAGTGTATGGTTTTGGGCACCGGGAAATCATTCTCGATCTGATTCAGGCAATCCGGGACAATCGGGCACCGGCAGTTTCCGGCGAAGAGGGCCGGAAGGCCTTGGAGATCATTTTAGCTGTTTATCAGTGTCAGAAGACTAAACAGCCTGTCGTTTTTCCTTTAGTTGAACTGGAATAGGTTTTTACAATGTATAATGCATAATTAGGTAACTACAGTAACTACAAAGGAATCAAGAGTCGAGATTCAGAAAGAGAGAATCATAGAATTATTATGAATTATGAATTATAGAAAAGGTTAGGATTGCTATGCAAAGAATTACTAATGCTCTGATAGCCGAAAGTGCTCAAATACCCCTAAACGCCGATATTGGTCCGTTTTGTGTAGTCGGTGAAAACGTGATTTTGGGTGAAGGGGTTATCCTTGGGGCAGGCTGTATTTTAGCTGCCGGGGTAAGACTTGGGGATAACTGTAAATTGGGTAATTATGCAACCCTTGGTCAGGATGTCTGTCTTGGCCAAGGCGTCCAAATTGGCGATCATACAACAATATATCCTCAGACATTTATCGGAAACGCTTGTTTTATCGGCAGTAATACCTCGGTGGGCAGATATCCCAGACCGGCTGTTACCAGTACTGTTAAAGTACAGTCAGACCTTCCGGCCTTACAAATGGGAGAAGGCAGTACGGTTGGCTGTTCAGCAGTGCTCTATGCCGGCTCAACCTATGCGGAAAAAGTATTTATCGGAGACCGGGCAGTTGTCCGTGAACGCTGTGTAATCGGCGGGAATGTAATTATCGGTAGTGGAGTGACTGTGGAGAATGATACAAATATAGGCGCCGATACCAAGGTCCAAACCGGGTCCTATATAACTGCCTATATGGAAATTGAAGAAAAGGTTTTTATTGCGCCGATGGTAACTACAACCAATGATAATTTTATGGGCCGGACAGAAAAACGTTTCAAGCTGGTTAAGGGCCCGACAATCTGCCGGGGGGCGCGGGTTGGCGGGGGTTCGATCCTTTTACCCGGGGTCAAAGTAGCGGCGGAAACTTTTGTCGCCGCCGGGGCCTTGGTTACCAAAGATACGGTTTCCAAGCGGGTAATCAAAGGTTTCCCGGCCCGGGAGATCAGAGAAGTTCCCGCGGAGGAACTGTTGGATCCCCATGCTTGCTTAAGCACCAGCAGAAAAGGAAAAATGACGGAGGGAGATTGAAGTGCTAAGAGAACCATGCAGACTTACCCAGAGGTTTGGCACTTTAGCTGCGTAGTTGAGTGAGTAGCTCCGGAGCGATGGTGAACGTGCACTTGTATCTCCCGGAACGGAAAGGCGGGGTTAAATGATGAGTATTCCTCTTTTAGACTTAAAGGCTCAATACCTAACGATAAAAGCTGACATTGACCAGGCAGTTTTAGGCGTCCTTGATTCCTGCAAATTTATTCTGGGACCGGAAATGAAAGCCCTGGAAGAAGAAATTGCTCTTTATTGCGGAACCAAAGAGGCTGTCGCGGTAGGTAATGGCACAGATGCTTTGGTTCTGACCCTGAAAGCCTTGGGGATAGGTCCCGGCGACGAGGTTATTACAACTCCGTTTACGTTTTTTGCCTCAGCGGAGACAATCGCCCAGGTAGGGGCAACCCCGGTATTTGTTGATCTTGATCCGCTTACCCTTAACATGGATCTTGACAAACTGGAGGCAAAGGTTACCCTCCGGACCAGGGCTATCATTCCCGTTCATATTTTCGGACAGATGGTTGATGTCGAACGGATAATGGAAATTGCCGCGCGTCATGATCTGAAAGTTATTGAAGATGCCGCCCAGGCTATCGGAGCAGAATATAGAGGGAAAAAGGCCGGTTCGCTGGGACATGCCGGAACATTCAGTTTTTTCCCGACCAAAAACCTGGGGGCTTATGGTGACGGCGGGATGATTGTCACCAATGATAAGCATCTGGCTGCTGAACTGCGCATGCTGCGTTTCCATGGCTGTCAGCTAAAGTATTATCATGAAAAAGTAGGTTATAACAGTCGGCTTGATGAGATTCAGGCTGCTGTTTTACGGGTTAAATTCCGTTATCTTGACCAATGGAATGATCTCCGTAGAAAGAAAGCCGGCCTTTATGATCAGCTGTTGCAGAAATTACCTTTAACCTTGCCGGGTAAAGATCCCCTGGCAAAACAGATTTATCATCTGTATGTTGTGCGCTCGCCTAAAAGGGATAGTATTATCAAACACCTTTCAGCGGCAGGAGTTGCTACCGGGATTTATTATCCGCTGCCCCTGCATCTGCAACGTGCTTTTAGGAACCTGGGTTATAAGGAAGGGGATTTTCCGGCGTCAGAACAAGCCTGTAAAGAAGCTTTTGCCATACCCTGTTATCCTGAGTTGACAAATGTTCAGCAACAGGAAATTGTCCGGCTGCTTCAAGGTGCTCTTTGATGCTTCAGGATACTGATTAAAAACTGACTATAAAACTATAAAATAGTAAAAATTTGTCAGGTTTAACCCGAAGGAGCTAAAAGATTTCATGTTATCCAGTGTTTTATGGATTGCTTTATCGCGGATCATCTTAGGCCTGACCCCTTTGTTTACCCTCCCTGCCTTAACCAGGACATTCAGCACTGAATGGTATGGGGTTTGGACTCAAATAGTAATCACTAACAGTTTTATCGTACCTCTGATTGGGTTTGGTTTTGATATGGGGGTAATCCGTTACTTTTCCGGCGGTTTTTCCGAGCGCAAGCGGGTCAGGGATTTTTACTCGATGGCAGCTTTAATTATGTTAATCGGCCTGGGGCTTATAGTTTTATCCCTGGCCGGTTCCAGGTATGTCTCAATTTTGATGTTTTCCAAAGCTGAATTAGCTCCTTATGCAGTGCTTACATTTGTCTGGATTATGGTCCAGGCAATCTACAATTATCTGATTTCTTTTTTCCGGGCAACCGGAAAAATGCTGACTTACGCTATGTTTGATACGTTTAATGGTTTGCTCACAGCAGCTATTATGGTAATATTTCCTTTGGTTTTGCATTCAATCTGGTTAATGCTGATTGGGGTAATAATTAATCAGGCTTTGTTCACAACAATTTTTTTAATCCTTATCTATTTTCAGTTGGGTCCGGAACAAATATCTTTTCTCCGGTTGGGCCCGTATCTGAAATACGGTCTGCCCCTTGTGCCCAACAGCCTTTTTCTGTGGCTGGTTAACTCCAGCGGCCGGTATTTTCTTACCCATTTAAAAGGCTTGGCGGAAGTTGGAGTTTACGCAGCGGGTTCAACGCTGGCCAATGTCATGACCCTGTTCTTTACACCGATCAGTTTTGTACTATTTCCTGTGATAGCTAAGCTTTGGGAAGAAAAAAAGGGCCCGCTGGTTGCGGAAAACATTGCCCTTGCCAATCGTTGGTATCTGATCCTGGCGATACCCGGTGTATTCGGACTTTCATTTTTAGCCAAACCCCTGATGGGTCTCTTTTCGGCTAAAGCTTTTGCGGGCGGAGCAGATGTAATATTTCTGTTAACCCTTGCCAATCTTTTTTACGGCGTCTATCAAATTAATTTATACGGGGCCCTTTTATTGCAGAAAAATATCAGGCTTACGATATTATTTGCAGGTGCGGGGATTTTAAATGTTATTTTGAATATTATCCTGGTTCCGGTTTTGGGACCCAGAGGGGCAGCTTGGGCGATGTTGTGTTCGTTTCTCTTTTTAGCCGGCACAGTGTTCCTTTGGACCAAAAAAATAATCTGTTTTCAATTCGATTGGAAAGAGAGTGTTAAAATAATTTTTTCGGCCGGGGTTATGATCGGATTTTTGATTTTGGAACAAAGTATTTTTAACCCGGGCAATTCAGCTGCTTTATTGTTGCAGATTATAACGGGCTTTATTATATATACAATCCTGCTTTTTCTGACCAGAACTCTTACCTGGGACGAACTGAAACGGATAAAAACAAGTTAAGGAAAGGTGAATGGAGGGGGTTTATTTGTTTTCGCTGTTAACAGGCAAAGTCATACTTGTTGTACTTACACTTGTGGTTTTATTTATTCTGGGGATGAAGGTTCCGCAGGCTATCTTGGCTGTTTATTTGAACGGTCTTTTTATAGCGACTTTGTTGCTTACCGATACAGGTATCCCTAATTTTGCCCAAGGCTCGGTCCTTGTAGTTACGGCAATCTGCCTTGCTTTTTATTTGTTTAAGGAGGTTGGGCTGAGAGCTTTCCTGCAACGCCTTAAAGGTTTCCTGCCTTTGCTTGTGCTTCTGATTGTGGTTGATTTGCTGGTCGCCTATCTTTATGGAACGAGGTCCGATTATGGGCTCTTAAAGATTGTCCGCTTCCTGAGCATAAATGTCTTCTTGTTTTTCAGTATAATTTTGTTTTCCGGTAGTAAAGCAAAGCTGCACACTTTTATTAAATACACTGCCGGTATCGGTTTGGTATACTGTCTGGCTGCGCTGATCGGGATGATTCTGGGAAGCCCTGATTCCATGTATGGCTGGAATAACCGGATTTGGTTTTCCAGGGCTATCGGCCTGACCTTGCTTATATTTTATTACATCTGGGGAATTGGTAAAGAAAGAAAAAATATCTTTTTGCTGCCTCTTGGCTTATTCTTTTTAGGGATGATGCACCTGGCAGCCAGCAGGGGACCGGTCCTGGCACTTTGGGGGGCGCTTTTTACTTTTGAGTTATTCGATTTTGCAGTCAAAAGCCTGAAAGAACGGACCGTGAGGATTCTGTGTATCACCCTTTTGTTTTTCGTTTTCTTTTCAACTTATTCCCCTGTAGCCCAACTCCTGAAGATAGTATCTCAGATTAATAATCAAAGGATTAATATTACGGAAAAATTTGATAAGGATAAAGAAAATACGGCCCAAGAGAGAATCGTGCTCTGGGAGGGAACCTTGGGAATAATTCAGCAAAATCCAATTCTGGGGGTAGGAACAGGCAGTATCGGGCCCCTTTTACCGGAGATTGGCGACGCCCCCTATCGTTACCCTCTGAATCTGGTCCTGGAAGTGACGGCAGAACAGGGGATCCCCGGGATTCTTCTTTGGTTAAGCTTTTTATTATATAGTACGGTCCTGGCAATCCGGAAACTGCTCTTCCGGACAGCTTACAACAAGCTTTATCTTTTAGGCCTGGCCCTTCTGGTTTACGGAGCGGCAAATGCCATGGTAAGCGGGGATATAACAGATAACAGTTATATTTTTGTTGCAGCAGGGCTAATCTGGGCAACTTACCTTAGAGAGGAAAAAGGTGTTATTGACAAATAAGGGAGAATGTACTGAAAATGGGTTTTACCAAATCAGTGGCAATTACCTTTTCAAGTAATTTATTGCAGTTTTTTTTAATTATTATTAATGCCACAATTCTTTCCCGGATGCTTGGACCGGACGGCAAAGGAATTGTCGATGTCGCTAATAATCTCTTGATTTTTGCCAGTTTGTTTTTAGGATTGGGCTTAGCTTCTGCCAATGTCTTTTATTTGGGTAAGAAACGTGAACAATTGGAGCAAATTATCGGCAATAATATTTTGCTGGCTATCCTCGGGGCCGTACCGTTAATTCCTTTCTATTTTTTAAATGCCCATTATCACTTTCAATTTTTAAGGAGTGTATCCAATACTCAAATCCTGATTATCTTAGTTACGGTTCCTTTGCTTAATTTCAAAGCCGCTATGATCAATGTCCTCCTGGGGCTGCAGGATATTGTGGAATATAACCGGCTGAATATTATTGATAAGATTCTTAATATTGTCCTGCTGCTTGTTTTTATGCTTGTACTGGTTTCACCCTCGTCAGCCCTGGCGGCGGCCTTGGCCGGGACAATTTTGCTTATTATTCTAATAGGGTTTATCTTGCTGACGCGCTTAAAAAAGTACCCCCGTCCGGATTTTCTCTTAATGGGGGAGATGCTGGGGTATGGTTTTAAGGCCCAATTGGGGAATATCATTCAAAAACTGAACTATCGTCTGGATATTTTTATTGTCAGTTATTTTCTTCCTGTCAGCCAGGTGGGGATCTATGGGATTGCGGTAGTTATCGGGGAGACCTTGTGGGGGATATCTTCCAGTATTGCAACGATAGTTTTCCCTGTTGTTTCTTCGGCTCAGGATAAAAAAGAGATCTGTATTTTTACAAATCAGATAACCAGGATAAGCTTCACCTTAATTGCCT
The DNA here is from genome assembly GCA_035561335.1 of Desulfitobacteriaceae bacterium. GTDB lineage: Bacteria > Bacillota > Desulfitobacteriia > Desulfitobacteriales > Desulfitobacteriaceae > UBA2264. Next base: position 9,443 of record DATMXV010000081.1, on the reverse strand, counting down.
GCTTTTCTTTGCTAATGATTTTGTTAAGCAAGCCGGTAATAAAACCCTTTATTATTTACTGGTTTGGCAGTGCCGACTTTGCCCCGGCAACAGAGGCCTTAATCTTACTGTTACCGGGAATCGGCATTTTTTCAATATCCAATATCCTGGCCAATTATCTGGCAGGGGTGGGACTGGTGGCAAAGAACATTTATTCTTCGCTTATTTCTGCAGTGGTCACGGTTATCCTGAATCTGATCCTGGTTCCCAGAATCGGAATTAACGGTGCTTCCCTGGCCACCAGTTTTTCTTATACAGCCTTTACGCTGACTACCCTGATTTTTTATATTAACTATACCCATAGCCGCTGGCAGGATATTTTAATAGTAAAGAAATCAGACCTGGTCCTGATCAGGACTGTTTTCAGCCGGAAATTTAAGAAACCGTTCTAGGGGGAGAGCAAGTCCATTGTCTAAATTTACCTGGGAAATTGGAATAATAGGTTTAGGATTATTCCGGGCTATTTTACCGCTCTAAGTGATCTTGAAAGGGTGGACTGAGTGAGGATATGTTTTCTTGGTGACGCGGGAAGTATTCACTTACAGCGTTGGATCAGTTATTTTATTAAGGCAGGGCATGAAGTTGATATTATTTCCTTTAACTCCTGTCCGATTGAAGGACCTGCCGTGCATTTATTGGCTAACGGGCACACCGGGCGTCTTGCGTATATCTGGAGCTTGTTCAGAATCAGAGGTCTGATAAGAAAAATTAAACCTGATCTGCTGCATGCCCATTATGCTACAAGTTTTGGGCTTTTGGCCATAATAAGCGGATTTCATCCTCTGGTTGTTTCCGCCTGGGGATCCGATGTTCTGATCGCCCCCAAGCAATCAGCTTTGCTTAGATTGGCTGTTGAGCAGGTTTTAAGAAGAGCCGATGCCCTGACTTCTGATTCATCCTATATGTCGGGCCGGATGATCGAACTTTTAAAGGGACAGGCTAAAATCCTCAAGACTGTAACAATGGGGGTTTCGCGGGAATGGTTTTCCAGTATTCCTGATACTCCTAAAAATGACCTGCAAATTCTTAGTTTGAGAGGGCATCAGGTTATATATAATATAGATATAATCCTGCGCTCCATGGTAGAGGTCTTGGAGGAGGTACCGGAGGCTTCTTTAGTAGTGGCCGGGGAGGGTCCTGAAACAAGTTCGCTGAAGGCTTTAGCCAGGTCACTGGGGATTCTGGAAAATGTTAATTTTGTGGGCCAGCTTCCTCATGCCAAGGTCCAGGATTATCTTAATCAGTCATCAATTTCTGTCAGTGTACCTTCTTCAGATGCAACAGCTGTGTCACTTCTCGAGACTATGGCCTGCGGTTCCTTTCCGGTAGTATCTGATTTACCTGCTAATCGGGAGTGGGTAGAAGACAGTGTAAATGGTTTGATTGTCGGGATCAGGAATACAGCCGAATTATCCCGGGCTTTAATCAGGTGCCTGCAGGACAGGGCTTTACGTCAGGACGCAATTGAACTGAACCGTCAGAAAATAATTGCTAAAGCTATCTGGGAAAATAATATGGCTGAGATGGAGGAATTGTATTGGGAACTTCGACATAGAGTTGCCCGGTCATCTGCAGACAAACGAATTTCCAAAAGGTTGTGTTTAATGGCCAATGCCGCGAGTTCCCATACGGAAAAATGGGCAACTGAATTAGCCCGTCGCGGCTGGAAAGTAGATATTATCAGTTTTATTCCGGCCGAGATTCCCAATGTAACTATCCACGTTGTTCCCCGCTTATTGTCGGGGAGGACAGAATTTGTTTTTCTGCGCCAGAGCTGGGTGTATGAAATCGTCAGGAATCTGCAGCCTGATATTGTTCATGCCCACTATGCAACAAGTTTTGGCTTTCTGGGAGCGGTTGCTGCGGTACATCCCCTGATTATTTCCGCTTGGGGGAGTGATATCTTTTCTTTTCCCAAGGTATCATTTTTACACAGGTATCTTTTGGAACAGATCTTAAATAAGGCTGATGTGCTCTGTTCAACCAGCCGGATAATGGCTGAAGAGATGCAAAAATATCTTAAGACGCAGCGCCTGGTTGAAGTAATTCCTTTTGGTGTTGATATTGAGCGCTTTTCTCCTCCTGAAAGGGTAAACTCCGGGACGGATTCGCCGGTTGTTTTTGGAGTAGCCAAATACTTGCAGCCTGTATATGGCTTGGATATCTTAATAAAAGCTTTTGCCCTTTTGGAGGAACGTTGTCCCGGGAGAGCACTGCTGCGCATTGCCGGTGACGGGTCGGAAAAAAGAAAGCTCAGGAACTTATCTGTCCGGCTGGGAATTGCCCATTTGGTTGAGTGGATAGGCGTTATTCCCAACTACGAAGTAGCTGCTTTGTATAAAAACCTGGATGTGGTTGTTGTCCCGTCACGTCAAGAAAGCTTTGGAGTTACTGCAGTGGAAGGGTCGGCTTGTGGGTGCCCGATTATAGCCAGCAGGGTCGGTGGTTTGCCGGAGGTAGTTATTGACGGGGAAACAGGATTGTTGATCCCGCCTGAGAATACAAAGGAATTATGTTCAGCAATGGAATTTATGATTGCTTATCCGGAAAAACGCCGCTTAATGGGTCAGGCAGGAAGAAAATTAGTAATGGAGTATTATGATTGGCAAAGGAATGTAACCCAAATGGAAGAAGTATACAACAAGTTCCTGAATCAGGAATCTGAAGTCAGGAACCAGAAGTCAGAGGCCAGAAGTCAGGAATCAGAATGAGGGAACGGGCGAAAATCTCTGAAGACTGCCTGAGAAATGGTTTGTTACTGCATTTTTGTAGTTTATTTATAAAAAAGTTGTCCGAAGGGAGTGTCTGCCATGCAACGTAAGGAATTTTTACCCTATGCTTTACCGCTTATTGAAGATGACGATATTGCTGAAGTAGTTGACAGTTTGAAATCGAATTGGATAACCAAAGGTCCCAAAACTGTAGAGTTCGAAAAGCGTTTTGCAGAATATGTAGGGGCTGAATATGCAATTGCTGTGAACTCTTGTACTGCCGCACTTCATTTATCTTTACTGGCTGCCGGAATTGGCCCGGGAGACGAAGTTATTACTACGCCAATGACGTTTGCAGCATCGGCAAATGTAGTTATCCACGTTGGGGCTAAACCGGTTTTTGCAGACATAGATCCCTTGACAATGAATATTGACCCGGGGAAGATCCGGGAGAAGATTACTCCGCGGACCAAAGCAATAATCCCGGTTCATATAGCCGGGCATCCTGTAGATATGGACGAAATTCTGGCAATTGCCAAGGAATATAGCTTGTTTGTCCTGGAGGATGCCGCTCATGCCGTTTATACTCAATATAAGGGAAAAATGATTGGCTCTATAGGGAATGCCACTGCTTTTTCCTTCTATGCCACCAAAAATCTCACTACAGGGGAAGGCGGAATGGTTACAACTGATGATGAGGTTTTGGCAGACAAGATTCGGGTAATGAGTGTCCACGGGATGAGCCGTAATGCCTGGAACCGTTATAATACAGCCGGTTCCTGGTTTTATGAAATCCTCTATCCCGGTTATAAAGATAATATGACAGATATTCAGGCAGCCCTGGGTATGACCCAACTTGCCAAGTTAGAGCGTGTGCAGGGCTTGAGAGAAGAAATAGCTCAGTGTTATAACGCTGAATTCGGCAAGATGCCTGAACTGGAAATCCCCCGGGAGTTGGAGTATGCTCGGCATGCCTGGCATTTGTATATCATCAGGTTAAATCTGGAGAAACTGTCTATAGACAGGGACCGGTTTATTGAAGAACTCAAGGCGGAAAATATCGGGACCAGTGTTCATTATATTCCTGTGCATTTACACCCTTATTATCAGGATACCTATGGATATCAGCGCGGGGATTATCCGCAAACGGAAGCAACTTATAGCCGAATAATCTCCTTGCCGTTATATCCGAAAATGAGTACCGGGGATACTCAGGATGTTATTAAGGCTGTTAAACGTGTTATTGAGAGGGCCAGGAAGTAAGTAAATTACTGGTAGCATATTCAAGAGATATTATGAATTCTGACTCCTGAAATTCTGAATACCTGAATAACCCAGATAGGAGACGCCTGATGAATCAGCATACAATAGTTTCCGGACAATCCAGATATGAGAATGGCAAAGAAATCTGCAGCAAGCGTCGGCAGCGTCTGTTAAAAAGATTATTGGATGTGGTTGTTTCGGTTTTAGTGTTAGCTGTTATCTGGCCGTTCCTGCTGCTTATTTCCTTGTGGATCCGCTTTGATTCGCCGGGACCTGTTTTATTCCGGCAGACCCGGGTAGGTCTGGGTGGTAAACCATATAAGATTTTTAAATTCCGGACAATGATCCTGAATGCCGATACCCTGATGCAGGCCAAACTTGCAGGAGTAGAGGATCTTGAAAATTTTATCTTCCAGGAAAAAAATGATCCGCGTATAACCAGAAGCGGGAAATTTTTGCGGAAGAGAAGTTTGGATGAACTTCCCCAGCTTTTAAACGTTTTAATTGGCAATATGAGTCTTGTCGGTCCCCGTCCGGAAGTACCGGAGATCGTGAAACTTTATACCCCTGAGCAATACACACGTCTTGATGTTCCACCCGGGGTGACGGGGTTGGCCCAAATTAACGGACGCAGTGAATTGACCTTGGGGGAGACCCTTGCCTATGACCTGGAATATGTTCGCAAATGGAGCCTTTGGTTAGATATAAAAATACTTTGGGAGACTGTGATTGTTGTCCTGACAGGCAGGGGGGCATATTAAGCGAATGCATAATTCATAATGCATAATTATGAATAGGAGTTGAAAGTTTAAATCGTTTTGAAATATTGTACAATCTTTAACAATTATGAATTATTTTGGGGGTGTAGCTCAGAGAATGCGGAAGCACTATAAAAACCGTATCCAGGCTGTTTTACTTTTGGGAATTATCTGTGTGTCTTTGCTTGTTCCTTTTGGGGCAAATGCCGAAATTAAGAAAAACCCGTCGCTCGCTGATATTAATGTAAAGCTCGATTCAATAGCGCGCGCCAAAAAGATTCCCAGCTTGCTGCTGAAGGCTATCGCCTTCCGGGAGAGCAGTTGGCGGCAGTGGGATTCAGAGGGTAATCCCCTTTTAAGCGCCGGGGATCATCCGGCTATCGGAATTATGCAAATTGCTACTTATGATGATCAGGACCGAAAGACAGTGGAAAGGTTAAAAAATGATATTGACTTTAATATTGCGGCCGGGGCAGACTTATTAAACGAAAAGTTTGCTGAGATAGTCCCCCGCATCGGAAACGGCGACCGTAATATCCTGGAAAATTGGTATTATGCAATCTGGGCTTATAATTGTTGGGTTAAGGATGATCTGAGTAAAAATAATCCTCATCAGATAACCGGCGGCGAGAAGACATACCAGGATTCCGTTTTAGACCTGTGCGCCAAAAACTTCATCCCCTCAGTCCCGGGGGCAATTAAACCTATTAAGATTAGCCGTCCGGCCCTGGAAGATATTCCGGAAAGGGGAGTGCCAAAATCGATTGCCACCCCAGCCCCGTTTCACTATGGGGATTTGACTGTGGAGGTTGAACGTTTATATGGGACTGACCGGATTGATACGGCAGTGCTTATCGCCAGAGAAGGATGGCCTGACGCCCTGATTTCCAAAAACTCAAAGGCGTCCCGGAAGGTTGTGCTGGCCCGTTCGGATGAGTTCGCAGACGCCCTCGCCGGAGTTCCCCTGGCAGCTAAATATGATGCTCCGATTCTGATAACCCCGCCCCATGATCTGGATATCCGGGTCCTAAAAGAGATTCAGCGCCTGAAGCCCCGGGAAATTATTCTGCTTGGAGGGGAAGGCGCCTTGGGGAAGGAGATTGTGGACAGCCTCCGCCAGGCCGGTTTTTCTGCGGATCAAATAGTCCGCTTCCAGGGCAAAGACCGTTATGAAACGTCGGCGGCAATAGCAGAAGCGGTTGGAACGTCTGATGGCTCGGCTTATATCGTTACCGGAGAGAATTTCCCGGATGCTTTGGGAGCGGCGGGAATTGCCGGAGAGAAAGGAATTCCCGTAGTCTTAATGCCTTCGGACCATTTGAATGCTTCATCCCTGGCAGTTCTTAAACGCCTGGCTGTCCGGCAGGTAGATGTCATTGGTTTAAATCAAACCATGAACGGGTTAATTAAAAAAGAACTTCAGGAAATAATTCCTAAAGTTCAGGTTTCATCCATCAGAGGAGCGGACCGTTATGCAACAACAGTTTCGGTGGTTAAGAGCCGGACAGAACCTGTCACGGAAATTATTTTGGCAACCGGTGAGACCTTTCCCGATGCCTTGGCCGGGGCCGCTTACGCTGTTCACCGGAAAGCCGTACTGCTGCTCGTTCCCGGAGATAATCTTGCTGAGCATTCCGAATTAGTCGACTACTTTCAGGCTGCCGGTCCCGGGGTCAGGCCGGTAAAAGCACTTGGCGGTTCCCGGGTTTTAGATGATAAAATTATTGACCAGTTTAAGAATATCTTTAAATCCTGAATCTAAAACGTTTTAACTTTTGCTGAAATTAAGTTTGCCTATATACAAAATATAGAAAAAAAGATATATAATGATTTAGGGTGGGATTGCTGAAAGGAGGTATCGTAAATTGGATGCAGAAATAAAGCAAATGTTTGGTGTGATTCTTGGTAAGTTAGATTCAATGAACGGCAGGTTAGAATCATTAGACAGTAAAGTAGATTCAATGGACGACAGGTTAGGGTCATTAGAAAATAAAGTAGATTCAATGGACGGCAGGTTAGGGTCATTAGAAAATAAAGTAGATTCAATGGACGGCAGGTTAGGGTCATTGGAAAATAAAGTAGATTCTTTAGACAGTAAAGTAGATTCTTTAGACAGTAAAGTAGGGTCCTTAGACAGTAAAGTAGGGTCCTTAGACAGTAAAGTAGGGTCCTTAGACAGTAAGGTAGGGTCTTTAGACAGTAAAGTAGGGTCCTTAGACAGTAAAGTAGGGTCCTTAGACAGTAAGGTAGGGTCCTTAGATAGTAAAGTAGGGTCCTTAGACAGTAAGGTTACAAAAAATTTTCTTGATATTGAAGTTATCCGCAATGATATCAAAACTATTATAGAAGTTCAAAAAGCTCATATGGAGCAAAACAAACAGGATCATGAGAGAATAATTAAACATGTAGATGAAAAGACCGGTTTACTTGAAAGCGTTTTGAAGAGACACAGCGAAGAAATAACAAATCTCAAGAAGAAAATCGGTTAGAACTTATTTACAATAGAACCTTATTTCCAAAACAGCCGCAATGAAATCGGATTATTCGGATTATAGTGAAACCGGGTAATGAAATATTGGCCGGCCCAAATGATATTTTGGACCGGCCTTTTAATATACGGATATTTTGGTGTTAACGAAGATGCTGCTGCAGGATTGGGAAAATTTTGGCAGCGGTTTCATTGTCCAGCCAGAAAAGGGACCAGGAAGCGATTCCGCCCAGCTTATATTGGTCGAGTAAAGTCAGTTTTGCTTCCCAACTTTGCGGATCATCATAATAAACAGTGTGTAAAGCCCCGTCGGTATCAGTGTAGGTGTAATAAGGGATGCCGGTTGCGTCCGCTGTGCCGGTTAAGCGCTGAATTGCGGCGTTATAAGTTGTTGCTGTTTTAAGGGCTGTGGTTAAACTTACAGAAGCTTTTTCATATCCCTCGGCGGTTGTGGTCCAGTCCCGGCCATAGTAGGGGATACCCAGAAGTACTTTATTCATAGCAACACCCTGGTTTTTAGTATAATTAAGAACTTTATTAATCCAGTCCAGGGGAGCAATCGCTCCCGGGTTGGAGTTGCTGTAATCGTAAGTCATGATATTCAGATAATCAACATTTTGGGCCAGATTGGGATAATCAAATTCCGGGTACCAGTCTGTGGAAGAGGTCCGGGCCATAACAGCCATAACGAGGAGCTTATTCTGGGCCTTAAGCTGAACGCTTAGTTCCTTAATGAATTGGGTAAGGTTAGGTCCGGAGGCATCGCTTAAATACTCGAAATCAATAACTACCCCGTCACTGCCGGTTTTCCGGAGCATTTCGGTCAGCCCGTTAATCAGATTCGTGCGGGAGGTTTTGTTGGCAAGCAGGGAATCAAGGGCGGCTTTACCCTCGCTGTTCCAGCTGGCAGCAATGATTGGCAGAACTTTAAGCCCGCGGGCCTGGGCTGCTTTAACGAGTTTAACATAATCGCTCTCACTAAAACTATTAATAGCGGAAAAGGAACCGTCGGCAACAGTCTGACCACTGGGAATCAGATTAAGACTATACCAATTAGGAGCGACAAAATCAACAGTGTCGGCAGCATTGCCGGGAATAACTTTAAGTTCATTCTGATATGCTTCAAAATTATATGCTTGCCAGTATTGGAGCGAAATGCGCGGGTTTAGTGACCCTGTCCGTAAAATGCTCTCTGTACCATAGGGAATCAGGCCATAGCCCCCGAATATTGTGAATTGTTCGATTTGCGGACGCAGGGTATCCAGGTAAGCGGAAGTCTGGTCTGGAATAAGTTTATCCCGGATCAGAAAAATCGGCTGGTTTTGTTGCGCGGCTAAAACAGCCCCGGCTAAGGCGTCAGGGTAATTTTCACCGGTCGCAATAAAGACTTCACTGCGATCAAAGTTCAGGGTTTGAATAACCTTTATATTGGTTTCATAGCGGTCTGCCCCCTGGATTCGCTCAGTCGTATAACCGGAATTTTTCAGGGTATTTTCCACATCAGGACTGACTGCGCCTGAACCGCCAATAATTGTGATTTTTTTAATTTTTAGTTCTTTTAAAACTTTATCTGTTTCAGCCGGAAGGCTGCCCGGATCAGTCATCAGAATCGGAATGTTGTGGGCTGCGGCATAAGAAGAGATACTGAGGGCATCGGCAAATGTATAACCTGTTACCAAAAAGGCCTCGGCGTCAGGCGCGCCGGTCGTACGGGCAATACTGGCGGCTGTGCCGAAACGGTCCGCTCCCTGCAAGCGCTGAAAGCTGACTTTCAGGGCCGTGAGCCTGGTTTCAATAGTTGTTGATAAAGCTCCCTGGGCTCCCAGTAAATAAACCTTGCTTGCGCCTAAACGCTTGATCTCTGTTTCAACCTCCGGCCGGAGCTGGGCGCTGTCTGTCAGTAAAAGCGGAGCCTTGAGTTTATGGGCAAGGACTGCCCCGGCCAGGGCATCAGGGAAGTTGTCCCCGCGGGCCAAAACTACATTAGATGAAGAAGACCGGCCGGCTTGCGAAATCTGAACAGCCGTCAGGTAACGGTCAGAACCGGCAAGGCGGACGGATGAAGCTTCAGAGCTGGATTCCGCCTGCACCATCAAGGCAGTTTGGAAAATGAATAATATTATCAGGATTAAAGTTACAAAAATTAGTGTTGCTTTTCGCCTTGATTTAGGCATTGTTTCAGGA
>DATMXV010000080.1:0-10772 GCA_035561335.1 Desulfitobacteriaceae bacterium | reverse complement strand
ATATAAAATTAAATGCGTTGGCGGGAAAACTTTTGTTTTCTTCACCAACGCAATAAATCAAAGTAACGATTGTTCAGAGGGTTACCGGACTATATCTTTTGTAATATCATGGCCGTACGGCTTGGCGAATATATCGGAATTCCGCTGAATTCTCCGTTCATGTTCAACTTGGCAGTTACATACCTGGTGGCATGACAGATGCGTCCCTGTCCCCCGAACCTTTGCTCATCCGTGTCCAGGACTACCTGGAAACAGCCGTCTTCATGGATTGGAAGCGCAAAATCCGGATATGATTCTGTGGGATGGAAATTAAAAATATACAGGAAGTCTTTTTTTCTAAAGGCGATAATTTTCCTCTCCTGATCTATACAAAGGGATTGAGGAACGCCGCCTCCCATCAGATTCCCTGCCACTACCAGATGGATCATGGCACTGTCAAACAGATTCAGGTCATAATACCTGAGATATTTACTGTCAGCCAAGGACCATTGTCTCCGGCAATATTTAAAGCTCCAGCCATTACCCTCTCGGGGAAAGTCAATCCACTCCGGATGCCCGAATTCATTGCCCATGAAATTAAGATATCCTTCCGAACCCAAGGAAATTGTGATTAAGCGGATCATCTTATGCAGGGCAATTGCCCGTTCCACCACCAGGCTTTGGCTTTCCTTGTTCATATACCAGTACATTTCCTTATCTGCCATCCTGAAGATGAGGGTCTTGTCGCCAACCAGGGCCTGGTCGTGGGATTCCACATAACCAATCCGTTTTTCTAACGGCCGGCTTGTGGCAAGCTCATACCAGAGCTTGCCCATATCCCAGTCCTCATCTTTTAGCTTTAGGGTGTTAACCCAATAGTCCGGCATACCCATTGCCAGGCGATAATCAAAGCCGATTCCCCCGTCTTCTACAGGAAGACACATGCCCGGCATACCGCTCATATCCTCGGCTATGCTGAGAGCGTCCGGTCTGATTTCCCTGATCAGCTCATTAGCGAACTGGAGATATGTGATGGCTTCAAGATCAGTATTGAGGCTAAAGTACCTGCCATATTCATTAAAAGCAGTTCCCAGACCATGATCATGATAAATCATGGAGGTTACACCATCGAACCTGAAGCCGTCAAAATGATATTCCTCCAACCAGAATTTTATACTGGACAACAGAAAGTGGATAACTTCATGTTTTCCGTAGTTAAAAAGCTTTGAATCCCAGGCAATATGGTCACCACGACTGCCCGGATGGAAAAACTGGTACACTGTTCCGTCAAACTCGTTGATACCTTCGCTCAGATTTTTAACCGCATGGGAATGTACAATATCCATCAAGACCGCTATTCCCATGCTATGGGCCTTGTCAATAAGCGACTTCAACTCCTCCGGAGTGCCAAACCAGGATGAAGCTGCGAAATAATTGGAAACATGATAACCAAAAGACGCATAATAGGGATGCTCCATGATCGCCATTATTTGGATGGTATTATAACCCAGTGCTTTTACTCTTGGCAAAATGTTCTCCTCGAATTCCTTGTATGTTCCTATCCCTTCTTTTTCCTGAGCCATTCCGACATGGGTCTCGTATATCAGCGGCGGTTTTGTGCTATCAATCCGGAAATCAGGGCAGCTCCACTGATAAGCCTCCTCCGGGGCCCAGATCTGACCGCTGAAATCACGGGTCCGGGGATCCTGGGTTACTTTTTTGATGTACAAGGGGATCCGGTCGCGGTCAGTTCCTTTAGACTTGACACGGACCTTGACCCGTGATTTGTGAGGGAGGGTTTCTTTGCCCGGAAGAAATATCTCCCAGGACCCTTCCTCTGTTTTCCTGAGAGGATGTGACTCCCGGTTCCAGTTATTAAAATCCCCAATGAGGAATAAGGCTTCAGCGGCAGGGGCCCATTCGCGATAATACCAGCCATCCCCGCTTTGCTGAAAACCGAAAAAGTTATAACCATTAGCGAAGTCTTTAAATTTACCCTTCCCGCCAAGAAGGGATTCTTTTACCTGTAAATAACGGTTTAAACGAAGCTCCAAGTCTTTCTTATAAGGATTTAAAAAGGGGTCGATCTCCAGGATTTTCAGATCTGTTCCAGTACCTGCAATCCCATTGGCCGGGAATTCTAAAAACCATTCATAAAGCCGAGGGTCGTTATAAGCATTAACCCATGAATCATGACCTGCATCAGGATAAACCGTTAAGCGAATATTACCACCAAGCTTTTTAATGGCCCTAACCATTTTTTGCGATTGTTCCACCGGTACAATATCGTCTTTGGCCCCATGAAAGGCCCAGATTGGAATGTCTTTTAACAACGGGGCCCACTTTGGGTCCCCTCCGCCGCATACAGGGGCAATCGCCGCAAATCTTTTGGGATATTGAGCGGCAAGCTGTAAGGTGCCATAGCCTCCCAAGCTTAAACCGGTAAGATAAAGTTTTTGCGGATTAACCTGATATTTTTCCTCAATCTCAGCCAACAACATCATTAGTATTTCTATCTGTTCACCCCAACTGCTATCCTCCGGACACTGAGGGGATATTGTTATAAACGGAAAATCCTTAACCTCCTCAACTATCTTGGGGATACCGTTTCTTTTCACAATTTCCAAATCGGTTCCCCGCTCTCCGGAACCATGCAAAAAGAGGATCAACGGCCAACTTTTTTCCTTATCCTGATAACCATCAGGCAGATAGAGCAGATAATTAATAGAAGTCTTAGCAGGAAATTCCCTGCTGAAACTCTTTGCTGTTTGTCTCAATATTTTCGCTCCTATTCTCATATTTAACTTAACCATAACAGGCGATTTTTTAAGAACCTGGAATATTCTAATCCAAAAACCAGATGCGTTGGTGAAGAAACTTCTGTCTTTTCGACCAACGCATTAAAATTACTGCCATGTGAATGTATACTGGTATCTCCCGGAGGGTGTTATTTTCAGAGCAGACCCCCATGGCCGCGATGCGGCACCATCAGAAGGATGAAAATTAAACGTAGGGAGATTCAAATGTAAAGAGAACCGTTTGGCGGAGGAGCGTTAAGCGAACGAAATGGAGCAGCGTTAAGAAGTACCAAGGACTTGTCCATGGATGGACTGATGCAGCTTTTGCCATGACTAAGACAAGGATGTCTTGATTAGCCACTGCCATGGACGGCATAGTGGCGTGACGGCAAAAAAGCTGCGTTACATGCAGACTATCCCAAAGGTTTTGGTACTTTAGCTGTGCAGTGAATTGAGTAGCTCTGGAGCACCGGTGAACGTACATTTGAATCTCCCGGAGTAGGATATATTATGTAATAATTTATTTTCAGAGTATTTCGAACAGGAGGTAAACGTTCATTATGATGGATAATATAGATGAACAAGAACAAAAACCTTTTGGAAAACGGATTTGGGCCTTGCGGGCAGTAGTAATTCTGGTCTTTCTGGTTCTTGGCTTTAACCTCTGGCGGTTGCAGGTCAGCCGGGCCTCATATTATGAAACAAAGGCCAAGGGAAATGCCATACGTGAAGTCACTGTTCCGGCAACCAGAGGAGACATTACAGATAAAAGTGGGAAAACACTGGCGACAAGTGTCCCTAAATTTGCCTTAACACTCGACTTGCTTGACCTCCAGGAAGCAGAAAACTTTAATCAGAAAGATGTGGTCACGCGTTTGGCAACTTATGTAAAATCATATTGGCCGAATTCTGCTCAGACAGAGGAGTCAATCACCGTGGATATTCTGGCAATGATCCAAAATCACCAGTGGGATCGTGATCAGCCGCTGGTTATTTTAAAAGATATTTCTCCGGGTTTACAGGCGGTTGTTGCCGAGCACCAGGATGAGCTTCCCGGTGTGGGTGTTGAAGCAATATCTGAACGTGTATATCCGCAAAAAACTTTAGCAGGGCAATTATTGGGTTACGTACGCGAAATCAGTAAAGAAGAAATAGGTCAATTTAATCAGAATCTTAATCAGAATCCTGAAGCCTTAAGCGAAGGCTTTGAATATGACCAGGGTGATATGGTTGGCAAAATGGGTGTGGAAAGATCATATGATTATTGGCTGCGGGGCAAGGAAGGGAAGCAACAAGTAGAAGTAGACAATAATGCCCGGCCTTTGTCCAAGGAACTAATTGAACCTTCGCAGCCCGGCGGAACTGTGCAGTTAACAGTTGACGCTGATTTGCAGAGTGTTGTGGAAAATACGCTTGATGAAGTTTTAATGAATGTCCAAAAGACATATTCTGATTCTAAAAACGGAGCAGCTGTGGTTATTGATGTTAATACCGGGAAAATCCTGGCAATGGCTTCCCGCCCGGTCATGGATCCTAATCATTTAATCGGGATTATTTCCGAAGAAACTGCCAAAAAATATTTTATAGACGAAAGTGCTGCTTATAACAAGGCGCTTTCCGGGATTTACGCGCCCGGCTCAACCTTTAAGCCCCTGACGGCAGTTGCCGCCTTGCAATCCAAAGTGATTACTCCTGAGGAAACGATATATGATACTATGTCTTCGTTGGGTTCGGCTTGGGATCAATCCCAAGGTGTTGCGGAGTGGGGCGGTTTTAACTTTGAGTGGGTGAATATCTATAGGGGATTAGCCAAGTCTTCAAATATATATTTTCAAGTAGTTGGCCGGCGGGTTTTTGATGCTAATCCGGAAATGATTTCTCAAATAGCCCATGAATTTGGGTTAGGCGTCCTGTCCGGAGTGGATTTGCCTGAGGAGTCACAAGGATTAGCTCCTTCTCCCGAATGGAAAAAAACACATTATCAACCGGATTACGATAAACAGAAAGATGAGAAACTAAAGGCTATCGAGGACAAGTATACTGAGAAATTAGCCAATACACCTGATGATAAGACCAGGCAAAAACTATTGGCTTCCAAGGAAACGGAGAATAAGCAAGTTGAGGCCTGGTATAATGATATGATCAGTCAATTCGTAGATTGGAAGGTTTATAACAGTTACCATAATTCGATTGGGCAAGGGTATAATTCCTATACCCCTTTACAGTTGGCAAACTATGTAGCGACCCTGGTCAATGGCGGGAAACGCTTTAAACCATATATCGTGGATAAAATAATAGATCCTGTTAATGGAACTGTTATAAAAGAAAACAAGCCTGAATTATTAAACACTGTTTCAATTTCCCCGGACAATTTGGAGATTGTGAAAAAAGGAATGTCCATGGTTACTTCCGGGGATGGAACGGCAAACTTCCTGTTTGCCAATGTGCCACAGTTTACCGGCGGGGGAAAAACCGGAACTGCCCAAATCGGTTCCAAGAACACTGTTTTGGGAGAAGCATATAACGGGGTTTTTGTAGCCTTTGCTCCTTATGATAACCCGCAAATTGCTTTTGCCGGGGTTGTTGAATACGGGGGGCATGGTGGAGATACTGCCGGTTATGTCGCTAAAGCGGCCTTTATGCAGTATTTTGGCTGGTAAGCTAAGAATTCAGACTTAATAAGGCTTAAAATGTCTTTAACTTTTTTTACTTCAGATAAAGGGAATTTAGCTAAGCCTGTAGAATTTATTGACCTGTAGAATTTATCATTTGGAAGGCAATTATGGACAGTAACGGGGGATTGTAGATTTTATGCAGATACAACATGTTGTTCTTAAGGGTACCCGTGAAGGATTAGTGCTTTATCTTGATCCCCATGTGGAATTCAATATTCTTTTGGAGGAAATTGAGCATAATTTAACAAAAGCCGGTCAATTTCTCCAGGGTGCTTCTGTTCGTTGTTTCTGGGGAGAAAAAAAATGCCCGGAAGAACAAAGTGAAATTCTGATTAGCATTTTAAAACGGTATGGGCTGGAATTCAGCGGGTGGTTGACTGCTGCTGACTGGTCTGTTTCGGAAAAACAAAGCAGGATCAATAGTATATCTAAGGAAAGGTATTTTGGTGAAGAAGGGATAACGGAGGGAAACTGTCTTTTTGTAGAACGGACCCTGCGTTCAGGAAAAAGTGTCAAGTTTGACGGTCATGTCCTGGTTATTGGTGATGTTAACCCGGGGGCGGAGATTATAGCCGGCGGAAACATTGTTGTTATCGGGGCGCTGCGGGGGGTTGCTCATGCCGGAGCCGCAGGTGACCGTAAAGCGGTGGTTACAGCTTATAATTTAAATCCTACGCAATTACGGATTGCTGATCATGTAACCAGGGCGCCGGATGAAGAAGTTGCCTGGCGCGGGCCGGAAATTGCCAGAATCAGCGGCGGGAAAATCGTTGTGGAAAGCCTGGTTGTCAATGCATCTAGAGGAAAAACTTAATAATAAAAAAGGAAGTTATTTCTTGCTTATTATGTTTTGAAAGGCAGGTTTAAATATGGGAGAAGTAATAGTTGTAACTTCGGGAAAGGGAGGAGTAGGTAAAACTACAACTTCAGCCAACCTGGGAACCGGATTGGCTGCGTTGGGTCTGAAGGTAGTACTGGTAGATACGGATATTGGCCTTCGTAATCTGGATGTAGTCATGGGGCTGGAAAATCGCATAGTTTATGATCTTATCGATGTTACCAGTGGCAATTGCCGATTGAGACAGTCCTTGATTAAGGATAAACGTTTTGATAACTTATATTTATTGCCGGCAGCTCAAACCAAAGATAAAAGTGCCGTTAGTCCTGAGCAGATGATAAACCTTTGTCAGGAACTTAAGGAGGAGTTTGATTATACTATTATTGATTGTCCGGCCGGGATCGAACAAGGTTTTCGGAATGCGATAGCCGGAGCAGACCGGGCGATTGTGGTTACAACCCCTGAGGTGAGCGCAGTCCGGGATGCCGACCGGATTATTGGTTTATTGGAAGCGGCAGAGTTGAACAATCCTAAACTAATTATCAACAGAATTAAACCTAATATGGTTAAAAGAGGAGATATGATGGATATTTCAGATATCCTGGATATCCTGGCGATTGATTTAATGGGAGTTGTTCCTGATGATGAAAGTATTGTGATCTCGACAAATAAGGGGGAACCTGCCGTAATGGATAAAGCTTCCAAAGCAGGTGAAGCCTATCGGCGGATTACCCGGAGGATTCGGGGAGAGGAAGTTCCCTTGATGAATTTGGATATACCGGATAGTTTTTTTGAGAAGTTTAAGAAACTGATCGGGATGAGATAACCGGACAACAGAGAGGGGGAATGGTCCTTGTTAGAATTTATCAGCCGAATGTTGGGCAAGGAAAACGCCTCAAGCAAAAATATAGCCAAAGAACGGTTGCGTCTTGTCCTTGTTCATGATCGTGCCAGCATATCTCCATACATGCTTAATAAATTAAAGGAAGATCTGATAAAAGTTATTTCCAACTATATGGAAATTGATGAGTCTGCCTTGGAAGTTAATCTTAATCAGGATGATCGGGAAGTAGCCCTTGTCGCTAATATTCCGGTATTAAAAATGAAAAGGGATTTTGTAAGCAAATAATGCATAATTCATAATGCACAATTATGAATGTTATCTCAAATTTTATGTTTTTGTAAAGCAAATAGGAAATACCCAATAAAAAAGACCGTGTGGATGTAGTCACTCGGTCTTTAATGCTTAATCCTGTATTCAACCATAAAATGGCTATTAACCTTACTTATGGATTTTTTCCAAATTGTTATGGAGTTAGAAATTATGCATTATGAATTGTGAATTATGAATTGAGGGGAAAAACCATGCAGTTAAGACGATATATCCGAAATCTTGATTTTCTCTTCCTGTTTTTTTTATTATTATTGCTAAGCTCAAGTATCATTATCCTGAGCACAGCTTCAATAAATGTTGATAAGGGGGATCCGTTCCACTATGTTAAGCTTCAGGTTCTTTGGATTATCAGTGGACTTATCCTGGCGACAGTTATTACCTGTATTGACTACCAGAAATTTCGGCGTTTCAGTTTATGGATTTATGTAGTTAATTTAGGGTTGCTGCTGGCAGTTTTATTTATAGGGAGTGAAGCTAAAGGGGCGACACGCTGGATTGCCATTACATCCAGCTTTTCGCTCCAGCCTTCGGAATTTGCCAAAGTTCTGATCATTCTCACTTTGGCGGATTTTCTGGCCAAACGTGAGCGAAAGCTAAACCGGATCAGGGATTTTGTACCTCCCTTTTTGTTTGTGTTGGCGCCAATGGTTTTAATCTGTCTGCAGCCTGATTTAGGAACTGCTTTGGTTTTTGGGGCGATTTTCATAGGAATGATGTTTGTGGCGGGAGCCAACCCCCGGAAATTCGGCGCGATCCTTCTGGGAGGCAGTATGCTGGCAGGAATTATTTTGTGGCTGCATTTAGGCACAAACTTACCGCCATGGCTGCATAATATCGGTCAGAAAATCCCTTTGCCTTTAAAGGACTACCAGTTAGAGCGCCTGGTAATTTTTTTAAATCCGGCTTCAGATACTTCGGGTGATGGTTTTCATATTATCCAGTCAATAACGGCAATTGGTTCCGGTGGGTTATGGGGCAAGGGATATCGGATGGGGACCCAGGGACAACTGAATTTCCTGCCGGAACATCATACTGATTTTATTTTCTCAGTTGTCGGGGAAGAATTTGGTTTAATCGGGACAATCACTTTATTATTTTTCTTTTTTATTTTTCTGATTCGCAGTATCCGGATTGCCTCCAAATCGCGGGACCTTTATGGGACATTGATTGCAACCGGTATAATATCAATGTTTACTTTTCATATCCTGATTAATGTAGGGATGACATCGGGTATTATGCCTGTAACCGGAATACCATTACCCCTTATAAGCTATGGCGGTAATAATATGTTATCAAATATGTTGGCAATTGGCTTGTTGTTAAGCATTAATCTCAGACGGCGGAGGTTATTGTTTTAAACATTAAAATGTTAACCTGAAAACCACAGGAATAATTTTCTGTGGTTCTATTTTTTGGGGATTAAGAATAAAGCTAAATAAGACATTGTGTGGCAAATAATGGTTATTGTTGATGGGGTAAAGGTGAATTGCTTATGAATCCGTTTGAACGCTGGGATGATTGGGAATGGGAGAAGGCGGCCCGGGAAGTAGGAAAAGAGAGCGGCATTAATCCCCGCTGGCAACTAAAAAAAAAGAAGCCCAACTTTAAACCGGGCAGTGGAATTTTTTTAAGACGCTTAACTAACAGTCAGAAAAAAGTCTTATTGTCAGCTTTGGCGTTTTTAACTTTATTTTTTAGTAATTATAATCAGGATTCAATTTCCAGGGTTATCCATTCATATTATACCAATGTTATGAATGGGGATAATTTATATACGGCAATGAATGGCATGGCTAAGGAAGCAATTGGCCTGAGCAATTTAAATTCAGCTGGGGTTCCGGTTAATGTAACAGTAAAAGAAAGATTTCTTCCTCCGGTTTCCGGGGCGGTGGTAGCCGGTTTTGGGGAAACTTCCAAGGATGAACAAGGGAAAACCATTATACATAATGGAATTGATGTTTCAAGTGCTCTGGGAACCTTAGTTGTTGCTCCTGATATGGGGGTTATAACTTTAGTCGGTATAGATAGCCAACAGGGTAAAATTATTAAAATTGACCATGGGGATGGCTGGACCTCAGTTGTCGGTAACCTTGGTGATGTGTATGTTCAGAAGGGAAACCGTGTCCAAAAAGGAGATTCTATCGGGACAGTGGGTTTATCGGCTCCCCTGAAAAAACCGTGGCTGCATTTTGAAATTCGCCGGAACAATCAGGCGGTAAATCCCTTACCCTATATTATTAAGCAAAAGACTTAATGCTTAAAGCAAGTAAATTAAGTTTGGGGTTGATGAATTTGGAAATAGGTAAGGTGGCTGGGGTGAGTATCAGGATCCATCCCGGTTTTCTTTTGCTCTTGGTAATATCTGCTTTCCTGGGATTGCTGCCGCAAGTTATCATGGCCTTCGCTTTAGTACTCGGACACGAAACAGCACACTTGTTTGTAGCTAAAGCCTACGGTTTCCGGGTACATAGCCTGGAATTATTTCCTTTCGGGGGGGCTGTTACCTGCAATGATGTTTTTGAAGGAAGAAAAGTAGAGGAAACCCTAATGGCTTTGGCGGGGCCGGTTTTTAATATTATTTTACTGTTCTGCGGGCAGGCGCTGCGTTGGCAGGGTATTTGGTCGGGAGTATTGGCTGAAGATTTCATCCGTTTTAATTTATTGCTGGCCGCTTTTAACCTTTTACCCGTTTTACCATTGGATGGAGGCAGGATGATGAGAGCGTTATTTACAGATGTTTTCGGATTTATTAAAATTACCAAAGTCTTGGCTTGGGCAGGAAAAACAGTAGGGTTGATCTTTTTTATGACGGGGATTATCTATATAATAATAATGGGTTTAAACGGAGAAATTCTGGTCTTAATTGCCTTCGGGGGATTTTTCTGGGTAGCGGGAAATAAGGAAATCGCTGCGGCCAGGCTTACTTTTCTTCGTCAGCTTACCAGAAAAAAAGAGGAACTGGTGCGCAGGGGGCTTATGAAAAGCAAGCTGATAACTGTTTGTCAGAATACCGCCTTAATAAGAGTAATCGAGAAATTAACACCCGATAGTTATGCTTTTATTATTTTGCCTGATCAAAATTATAGAATAGGCGGATCCCTGACCGAAACGGAAATCCTGGATGGCATGTTCCGGGAGGGAATAGATTATCCGGTCGGGAAGTTAATCGGTAATCTATCTGAAAAATAAGATTATCAGCCGTGTGGAAAATTATCGTAAAACGTTATGTATATAAGACTGGTTCCCCATGTAATTCCTGTTAATTGAATAAATTTACTTGAAGGTTTTTTTCCTGTCTACTATAATAA
>DATMXV010000079.1:0-2280 GCA_035561335.1 Desulfitobacteriaceae bacterium | reverse complement strand
ATTTTGTATACCCCATACAATATTATAAATCAGGATTTTAAAAAAACTATATTATTTCGATAAAAAGTTTTTAAATACCTTCTGGAATTTAAAAAAATATCCCCAAAATTAAATAGTTTATTTGACTGTAACCGTATTCTTTGGTGTCCCTTTATAAAAACCATCGATATTTTCCGCAATCTTCTTCACCAGGGTGGTGCGGGCTTCCCGGCTGGCCCAGGCAATATGGGGAGTAATAAAAAGCTTGGCCGGCTGCTTGATTTTTAAGAGAGGATTGTCACTGTTTATGGGTTCCCGCTCCAATACATCCAGGGCAGCGCCCCCAATCACACCCTCATCAAGGATTCTGGCCAAATCAGCTTCATTGACAATCCCTCCCCGCCCCATATTAAGAAGAACAGCATTGGGCTTCAGCAATTGCAGGCGTTCATAATGCAGGAGGTTAAATGTCCGCTCATTTAAAGGGGCATGAATTGAAACTATATCCGCCGCCTGCAACAACCCGGCTAAATTAACTCTGGTAAAATCTGCGTTACGGTTCTCCCCGGAAGTAGAATAATAGATAACCTGGCAGCCAAACTGCCGGGCTGCACCGGCCACCGCCCGGCCAATTGTCCCAAGGCCGATAATCCCCCAGGTCTTTCCATGGATTTCGGAAAAGGGGCGGTCCAGGTGGGTAAAAATTTTGCTTTCCGCATATTGTCCTGATTTAACATAAGAATCATAATAAGCCGGGGATCCCAGCAGGTAAAACAACATCGTAAATGTGTGCTGGACTACACTATTGGTTGAGTACCCGGCAACATTTGTAACTGTTATACCTTTATTTCCGGCATACTCCAGGTCTATATTGTTAGTGCCGGTAGCAGCCACACAAATCAGCTTAACCTTTACCGCCTCCTGCAGATTGGTACTATTCAGAACCACTTTGTTCGTAATGACGATTTCGCAGTCTTTAATCCGCTCAACTACATTTTCAGGTGCGGTAATATCATAGACTATCACTTCGCCAAACTCATTAAAAACATTTAAATCGATATCATCACCCAAAGTCCTGGCATCAAGAATACATATTTTAGGCAAGGTAATTCCTTCTTTCGTATTATTTTTTTGTTATATATTATACCTTAGAAGACCGGAATACAATTATTAGATTTCCGATAGCAAAAAGAAACAAGATGCCAATATTGCTTAGCATCTTGTTAGAATTTTAACATTCAACGTGTTAAATACATAATCAATAAACCCAAAGCAAATGCTGCCGCCATAAAAAGAAAGCTTGGCATTCAGGGTGGTACCCGTTTGTACCAGGGTCCCTTGATCCCGGTCATTTATACCCCTCCTTTAGTTCGTTTATTTACTGCTTAAGATAATTATCCTGTATTGCCTTGCTTTCAAACAATGTTCCGAAAGCTCTAATAGATAAATATTCAATAAGACCGGTTAAATTCCTTAATTACAGCATTTTTCGGTTGACAGTACGTTGCTGTCTTAATGACACTAAAACCCGGCGAAAGAAAAAAGCACCGTCTGCACGATGCTTATGTTATCCGGAAAAGAGCTTGAACGGAAGGGTTAATAATATTCCGGTTATTATGATTAATGTACCCTGACCTCCCTAGCCCCATAGTTTTTCATTATATTGACAACTTCATTTGTTTTTTGCTGGTGGGTTTTCAACACCAGGACAGAATTTCCCTCTTTAATTTTGTTTTCATAGTAATCACTATGTTCCTTGGGAATACCGTAATCAACCAGCGCGCCGGCAATACCGCCGGTAACTGCCCCGCCTAAAGCAGCAGCTAAAGGCCCCATAGCAACAATTGGCCCTACTCCGGGAATTAAGAGAGCAGCAGCCCCCAATGCTCCAAGAACTCCGGTACCTAGACCTAATCCCACTAACCCGCCTATTGTGCCACCTGTCATGGTGCCCTGCGCTATATTCTGACCTCCAAAACTCATCCCGCGGTTTTCTCCGCCCTCTCCGCCTTCTACTCCACCCTTGTCATTTCCCAGAAGGGAAATTTCCTTGAACCCTTTGGTTTTTAGTTCATTTGCCGCTTGTCCTGCTTGATTGCTATCCTGAAAATAACCAATAACTTTTTTCTCCATTATGTAAACCTCCAAATATTTATTACCTTATAATAATATTTACCTTTCATCCTAAAATTATTATTCTGACGGCAACAAAACCTTAAGTTGTTTATGTTCCCAAAAAAAATAGAGTAAAGCAGCCTGCTTCACCCCAAACATAATCCGGTTTACTTTGCTGTTATTTTC
>DATMXV010000078.1:0-5854 GCA_035561335.1 Desulfitobacteriaceae bacterium | reverse complement strand
AATACCTCGAATTCCTGGGCTATGAAGATATAGCCAAAAGATACGAGGCACTGCACTTAAGCTATTGAACCGCCGTGTACGGAACCGTACGCACGGTGGTGTGAGAGGTCGGGGGCGACAAAGCCCCCTCCTACTTGATTTCTTGTTCATAATTTAAATAATTTAAGCAAAAATAAGAAGACGGGGATAAAATAAGAAGACAGGTATCAAAGGAGGAAAGAGATTATGAAAAAGGCAATCAAGAATAATGTTTTTTGGCTTGGTAAAGTTGACTGGGAGCTCCAGAGATTTCATGGGGACGAATTAACAACGAATCATGGCTCAAGTTATAATTCCTATTTGATCCGGGAAGAAAAAAACATTCTGATTGATACTGTCTGGCTGCCTTTTGCCGGTGAATTCGTTGAAAATTTAGCTGAAGAGATTGATTTAAGGCAAATAGATTTAATCATTGCCAATCATGGAGAAGTTGATCACAGCGGGGCGCTTCCGGCCTTGATGAAGCACATTCCCGAGACACCCATTTATTGTACTGCCAATGCAGTCAAATCTTTGAAAGGCCAATATCATCAGGATTGGAACTTCCAGGTAGTAAAAACCGGGGACAGGCTTGATATTGGCAATGGCAAAGAACTGATATTTCTGGAAATGCCCATGCTTCATTGGCCTGACAGTATGGCAACTTATTTGACAAAGGATAATATACTGTTTAGCAACGATGCTTTTGGGCAGCATTATGCAACTGATAAATTATTCAATAATTTGGTGGATGAATGCGATTTGTTTAAAGAGGCGATGAAATATTATGCCAATATTCTAAATCCCTTTAGTCAGGTCCTCAGAAAAAAACTGGAGGAAGTCAACTCTTTGGGGTTAACGATTGATGTAATAGCAACAAGTCATGGTGTTATTTGGAAAGATAATCCGATGCAAATTGTAGACAAGTATGCCCAGTGGGCTAATGATTACCGGGAAAATCAGGTAACTGTTATTTATGGAACTATGTGGAAAGGCACGAAGAAGATTGCCGAGAAGATTTCTGAAGGTATTGAGCTGGCCGATCCTGATGTCGAAGTTAAAGTCTATAATTTAGCGAAGAGTGACCAGAATGATTTGATTACAGAAGTATTTAAATCAAAGGCAATAGTAATTGGTTCGCCGACAGTTAACAACAGTATCTTGAATTCAGTGGCCGGTTTTGTTCATTTAATGAAGGAATTAAAATTTAAAAATAAAAAAGCTGCCGCCTTTGGCTGTTATGGCTGGAGTGGTGAAGGAACGAAAGTGCTTAACGAATTATTAGGGAAGGCCGGTTTTGCCATAATTGATGAGGGTTTCAGGAACCAATGGAACCCAGATCAGGAACAACAGTCCGGGGCCCTGGAATACGGCAAGAAAATTGCCAATGCCTGGAAAGAGGTTTAGATGATCAGGCACCAGCCGGCGGCAATCAGGCAAATAACAAAATAAGGAAGCGTGATAGCTATGACTAATATCAGCAGAATTGCTGTCCTGACCAGCGGCGGGGATGCCCCCGGGATGAATGCGGCTATCCGGGCGGTTGTCCGCAAAGGGATATTTCATAACCTTAAAATATTTGGGATCAGCCGCGGATATGAAGGTTTAATCAATGGGGAAATCAAGGAAATGCAGGTTGGTTCTGTTGCCGATATTGTCCACCGCGGCGGGACAATCCTGCGCACAGCGCGTTGTGTTGAATTGATGACTCCGGAGGGACAGCGAATTGCTGCCAGGCAATTAAAAACGCATAAAATTGACGCTTTGATTGTCATTGGCGGCGACGGTTCTTTTCGAGGCGCCCAGGCCCTGGCGGCGCAGGGGGTCCGGGTGATCGGCGTACCGGCCACGATAGATAATGATATTCCCGGTACAGATACAACGATCGGTTTTGATACGGCCGTGAATACCGTAGTCGAGGCTGTCAGCAAGATCCGCGATACTGCAACTTCACACGAACGGACATTTGTAATCGAGGTCATGGGAAGGGAATGCGGGAGCATTGCCCTGCAGGCAGGCATAGCCTGTGGCGCTGAATCGATTGTGATACCGGAAATCCCCTATCAGCTCGAGGAGATTGTTGCCAAGCTTAAACGCGGCTACCAGCGCGGAAAAATTCACAGTATTATCATTGTTGCCGAAGGAGCGATGAACGGCTATCAGGTTGGAAGGGATATAATCAGCAGTTCCGGCCTGGAAACAAAAGTTACTATTTTAGGACATATTCAAAGAGGCGGCAGCCCTTCCGCGATTGATACTTTACTGGCCTCAGCCATGGGAGCAAAAGCGGTTGAGTTAATCTTAGCCGGCGCCAATGAGCAAATGACAGCTTGTGTGAACCAAAAATTTGAGGCTGTGCCGTTGCAGGTCATTAATGGTCCCAAACGCAGCTTAAATATGGAGCTTTATGAATTGGCAGGACAACTGTCAATTTAGGTTAACCGGCTTGCCGTTCCTCGCGGCCTGAGTTATCGGCACTGAAATATTAAAGCGAATTCTTTCTTTTAGGAGGTAAAATGTTTCAGGAAAATATGCTTGAGAAAAAGGTCTGGGCAGTAATCGGAGCAAGTTGTGATACCGGAAAATTTGGCTATAAGATCTATAAAAAGCTTAAAAGCAAAGGATACCGGGCCTATGCTGTAAATCCCCTGTTCGAGGTTATCGAAGGAGATAAATGCTATCAGGATTTAGCATCACTGCCGGAGACGCCGGAGGTTATTAATATGGTTGTATCACCTAAGATAGGCAAGTATGTAATTGAAGAAGCCGCCAGGCTTGGCATTAAACATGTCTGGTTTCAGCCGGGGAGCTGTGATCCTGATTTGCTTGAATTGACGGCTGAACTGGGTCTTAAATCAGTGCAGGCCTGTGTACTTATAGCTACAAAATAATAAGAGATACTATGTTATTTACCGGCCCCGAAAAGGCCGGTTGTTTGTGTTCGGGCAGGATATACCAATCATGATTTTCACCTTAGCCCAATGGAATACTGTCCAAGGCGAAGAGCTGAGTGTTGGCGCCGCGCCGATAGCTCCCAGTGAACTGGGAAAAAATTCTAAATATGTTTTTGCCCTGCCGGCATAAACCCTGAGTATCTCAGAAATCAGGTATATCTGAGGAGGGCAAAAAATAAAAGCGAACAAAATTCAATGTTCGCTTTTTTAGATTGCTATCTGTCTAAGAAAATGCTATTATAAAGTCTGAGATCAATCAGAGATTTTATTTAACATCTACTCTATAATATCATAACATACTTTAGACTGGATGTCAATTGTTTTTTGAAAGATATTTTTCGCCCGGAGAAGGTGGCCGCTATGTCTTTTGAAATAAGTGTCTTTTCAGGATTGCTTCAAAAACAAGCGGCAGCAGAGCTTGAAAAATGTAATGATTTTACCGCGCAATTTGGTTTAATCCTATCCCGGCGTGATGTTGTGGAATTGGTTGAAACACGTTCCCTGGCTCTAACCAATAACGGACGAATTGAATTCGAAGGAGGGGTTATGGAGAAAATAATCCGGCAATTTTGTGACTCTCCTCATCTTTCGATGAACAATTATGCCGAAACACTTCACGACCTGATTGAGATGTTTTACTATTACAAAAACGAAACTCTTGATCTTATCAGCGATGATGATTTAATCAAATTCATGAAAAAAAGCTATGACGGTATCTGTCAGGGGTCACTGGAACTGCTCTCAGGGCGGGAACTGGCCCGGATGGCGCGAAATGTACGATTCGGATATGATCCCGATTACCGGGAGGATCCGGTTGACGATAAGGATGTTGAAGATGGCGAATATTGAAAAGCGAAATATTAATCTCAGTAATTTGAAGGGAGAGTTTTATTTTACTTCAATCCTGGAAGAGGCAAGTGTTTGTGGTCTTTTAGATAATTCCGATCTGGAAAATCTTCAACTGCAATGTCTTAAGCTTTTGGCAGACAAAAGTAAAAAATTCACCGGAGGTGAAAGCAGTTCGCTAAGGGTGGAAGATATCGAAAACATAATGAAATCCAACCTTTATACACTTGGCTTGTATTTAAAATCTTTACCTGATGCTGACTGTGTGCTCAATGAGCTGAAAAAGTCCCTGATTTTTGAAATGTACCAAAAGGGAAGAAAGTTAATCAACATTAAAATACATTCAGCCAAACATCTTTATCTAATGGTTAAAGCCAAGCAAGTAAGCACAATAAACTATACTTATAATGCTACCCTTGATAGTGAAGGTATTGGCAGTTTTTTTCGCTTATATAATCCCGATTTTGCCGCTCATGAAACACCGGCGGCAATTGATTATCAGCTCTGCAATCCGGTTACAGATTTAACGGGGATAGAGTTTATGCAAAATTACCTGCAAAACTTATATTTGGAAAACCAATTTTGCCTTTTCTTTGAGGCCGGGGATATACACCGTCTTCTTTGCGGTTATGATGAGGGATACAAGGATTTGCTGGTTAATATTTTCGGGCAGGTACTCACGGCGAGTTTAGGATGTATGCTGGCAAATCGCCGGGTTTTAAATTTAGCGCTTTCCGCGGAAGACAGGTGTCTGTTATATAATGACCTGGCGCAGGAACCGGATGAGGCACTTGCGTTGAAGATTGACAAAGCCGCAGGGGAAGTACTCCGGGAATTGAATGTTACCAGTCCTGCCCTGCAAAGATATGTGGAAAAAAGCCTGCCGCAGATCATTGTCAATATTGTTCAAGCAATCAGGACAAACACCCTTGCGAAAATGTTTGTATCTCCTTCTGATCCGGACCTGAAACCTAAAATCCGATTTTTCGCCGGCGTGAAAATGGCTGATGAAGATTATCGCCTATTTATTGAAGAATTGTCGATCTGCCGTTATTCAGCGGATAAGCTGGCTCTGATAAAAGAAAAAGTAAAATCATTTGCTGATCTGGAAGACCTGCTGTTTGACGCCCGCTTAAGCGAACAGGAAATAGCAGCGGTTCTCGGTATCCTGGGAGATTTTGAGCTTGCCGCCCTGCTTAAAAGGCATCCCTGCAAATCTGATATTCAAGCTGTGGATTTGTCGGAAGCAGAACAGGGATTACGCTTAGCCTTAAAAAGGCATATTGAACAACAAACTCCGGATAAGCAGGAAGGTATTTTTGAAATTATGAGCCGGCTGATTGATAGTTAAAATTTTAAGTTCAATTGAAATTGCCAAAATCCATTACCTTTAAATGAAAAAAATGATATAATAGTGCATAATATAAAGAAATTGATAAAGGGGGATAAGATTATGGTTAAAAGGATTTTGGTTGCCACTGATGCTTCCGAGTATTCCCGCCATGCGCTGATTATTGCTGTCGAATACGCAAAGCAGTTTCAGGCTGAAATCGAACTTTTACATGTAGTCCATCAGCCCCCGTTGGTTTATCCTGAATTAGGCGGTTATTTCTTTTCTTATTCGGATGAACAAATCAAGGAGATTGGCAAACATGTCCTGGAGGAAACCCTGAAAGGTATTGACACTGGTCAAGTCAAGATTAACCGGAAAATTGTTCCAGGTTATCCGCAGACGGCAATTCTTGATGAAATCAAGAGGGATATTGATCTTGTGATTTTGGGTACCCGCGGACATAGCCCAATTGCCGGTGCTTTGATAGGCAGTGTCACGCAAAGGGTGCTGGCAGATGCCCCTTGCCCGGTTCTTGTCGTCAAGTAAGCAGCATAAAACCGACCGTCAAGGTCGGTTTTTGAGTTGTGCAACAGAAACAAGATTTTCAGATAATAACAAACTTACCGGGTATATTCAAATTGTCATGGAAAAATGAATTAGCTGGTTATGGTATTTGTTAGATGACAGACCAGATATTTAAGAT
>DATMXV010000077.1:0-2773 GCA_035561335.1 Desulfitobacteriaceae bacterium | reverse complement strand
CTTTCATCCCGGTCGGTGGGCAGAGGAAAAAATCTATTTTCTCCGGGTACCTTTAATAGCAGTATTTCCGTTTAATAGTAAATTTAAGAGGTTAAGTTATGGAAACTTATCAAGAACAAGTTATGGTAGAACTTAAACGCTGGCAAAAAAAAATATTGAGAAAGCCATCGTTCAGCGCCAGGCTCACAAAGGGCATACAAACTAAGTTTAACGGTTTAATTCCGGAAAAGGTTAATCATGCTCTAACTTTTGCCATAGCGAACATGACCAGAGCCGTATTATTAGGTTCTGAGTATACAACAAAAAATCCAGTTGTCTATCGGGGGTCCCTGGAAGAGCGGGAAAAACAAGTTAAACAGAAGTTGGATTTTTACAAAAAAACAGCGGCAACTACCGGCGCGGGAACAGGAGCGGGCGGAATTCTCCTTGGCCTGGCCGATTTGCCTATCCTTTTGGGAATAAAAATAAAGTTCCTTTTTGATGTCGCTGCTATTTATGGCTTTGATGTTAAGGATTACAGGGAAAGAATCTATATCCTGACTCTTTTTCAATTGGCTTATTCTTCACCGCAAAAGAGGCTGCTTGTTTTCAAACAGGTACTTAACTGGGAGGAATATCAGAAAGAACTTCCCGCAAGTATGGATAAGTTTGATTGGCGGACATTTCAGCAAGAGTACCGGGATTATATTGATCTGGCAAAGATGCTGCAACTTGTTCCGGGCATCGGGGCCTTTGTGGGAGCTTATGCCAACTATAAGCTGGTGGATAAATTGGGGGAAACCGCAATGAATGGGTATAGATTACGCCTGCTGAAAATAAAGTAAGGAACAAAATAATAAACCATCATCTAAAATGATGGTTTATTATTTTTATGAAAATGTGCAGGTTCTTCTTAAAGATTATCCTTTGAGGCGTTTTTCCAGAGCATTAACTTGATTGGTTAACTCTTTAGGAAGAGTTGGGCCATAGGTGGCATAATGCTCACGGATGGAAGCAACTTCATTCAACCATTGTGCTTTATCCACTTTCAGTAATTCTGCCATGTCGGCATCACTTACATCCAGTCCGGTGCGATCGATGGCATCCAGGGTAGGCATATAACCGATGTCTGTCTTCACACATTTACCTTCGCCTGTACATTGCTCAATAACCCATTTGAGTACACGGCTGTTCTCGCCGTAGCCGGGCCACAGCCATTTGCCGCTTTCATCTTTGCGGAACCAGTTAACATAGAAGAGCTTCGGTAATTTGCTCGGATCAGGGGCATTAGCTCCAATGTCAAACCAGTGTTGGAGATAATCACAGACATGATAACCGATAAATGGCAGCATTGCGAAAGGATCGCGGCGTACTTTACCAATATTAGCATCGATTGTAGCAGCTGTAATCTCTGAACCCATGATTGAACCCATAAATACTCCGTGGTTCCAGTCAAAGCTTTGGTGAACCAGAGGAATAGTGCTCGGACGGCGTCCGCCGATCAAAATTGCGGAAATCGGTACTCCGTTGGGGTCTTCCCAATCGTCAGCAATTACCGGACATTGGCTGGCCGGGGTTGTGAAACGTGAGTTAGCATGGGCAGCCGGATCCTTGGATTCTGGTGACCAGTCATTACCCTTCCAATCAATTAAGTGAGCTGGTGCAGGTGTGCCAATACCTTCCCACCAAACATCCCCGTCATCAGTAAGTCCAACATTGGTGAAAATACTATTTCCCTTGTCAATAGTCTTCATGGCGTTATAGTTGGAATCATATGAAGTTCCGGTAGCAACGCCAAAGAAACCTGCTTCAGGATTGATTGCATATAATCTGCCGTCTTTGCCAAATCTCATCCAGGCAATATCATCACCAACGGTCTCAACCTTCCAGCCGGGAATGGTTGGAACCAACATTGCCAGATTGGTTTTTCCACAAGCGCTGGGGAAAGCTCCGGTGACGTAATGTCTCTCGCCTTTAGGATTGGTAATCCGGAGGATAAGCATATGCTCAGCCATCCAACCCTCATCACGGGCTTGTACAGAAGCAATACGCAGAGCAAAGCATTTTTTGCCTAAAAGAGCATTACCGCCATATCCGGAACCGTAAGACCAGATTGCTCTTTCTTCCGGGAAATGACTGATGTATTTATCTTCCATTGGAGCACAAGGCCATTTTAAATCTTTTTCCCCTGGTGCCAACGGTTTGCCGACTGAATGCAGACAAGGCACAAATTCTCCATCGGAACCGAGTACTTTCATAACCGGGTCACCTATACGGGTTGTGATCCGTAAATTACATACAACGTAGGCACTGTCTGTCAATTCGACACCGATCTTGGAAAGAGGAGATCCGACGGGTCCCATGGAAAATGGGACAACATACAGTGTCCGGCCCTTCATGCTGCCTTTGTATAATCCGGTCAGAATTTTCTTAAGTTCTACCGGGTCAATCCAGTTATTGGTCGGCCCGGCATCCTTTTCTAATTTGGAAGCAATGTAAGTACGGTTTTCAACACGGGCTACATCTGACGGATCACTGCGGAAAAGGAAACATCCCGGGCGTTTCTTTAATGGGGTAGCTAATCCTACATCAACCAAAAGTTTCATCAGACGGTCATATTCTTCTTGGGAACCATCACACCAGACAACTTTATCCGGCTGACATAATTCTGTAACTTCTTTTACCCATGCATCTAGTTTTTTGTGAGCACTCATATAATTCACCACTTTCTTTATAATTTTCTATCAAAAAATAATGATTTTTATACTATTCAACATAGTTCGCTATGTATGAC
>DATMXV010000076.1:0-14652 GCA_035561335.1 Desulfitobacteriaceae bacterium | reverse complement strand
GACGCCTATAAAGACGTGATTAAAAAGTTCCCGTCAGGCAAAGAAGAGGGTCAGATACTTGGCGCGCCGGACAGCTATTTTACACGCGACTACCGATTTGCCTCCACCCTGCACACTGTGGATATCTTTACCGGCGATGTATACATTTCCATGCTGTTTGGGATGTACGACACGCTGGCTTGGGCGGATATCTACTCCAGCGATTTCTGAACCGGTTTGCCTGAGAAACGCAGCATGACTGGTTGGCATCATCCTCGCTATCGGCGTATTCTTCGGATATTGCCCTGCCAACAAGGCGGCTATTTTTCATAATATGCTTTTCAAAGCCGAATTTTGGTTTATGTCATTGAATTTACAACTCTTTTACATTTCCTCTTCGACATATATGCTAAAATGAGTGCAAATGAGAGAAGAGGTGGATTGATGGCGCACATCCTCATAGTCGAGGACGAAAAATCCATAAACGATCTTATTGCCATGAACCTTTCCTTGGTGGGTCATACCAGCGAGCAGGCATATGAAGGAAATGAAGCTCTTTTATACATAAAGCAGAATTCTTATGCTTTGATCATCATGGACATAATGCTTCCGGGCCTGGATGGTTTTTCTCTAATAGAGTATGTTCCGGAAGACACCCCGTTAATCTTCCTCACTGCCATGGGCAATCTGTCCGATAGAGTCAAGGGGCTCAAGCTGGGCGCCGATGATTATATTGTCAAACCCTTTGAAACCGTTGAACTGCTGGCGCGTATTGAAGCCGTACTCCGCCGTACACATCGGTCAACAAATATTTTTTCACTGGATGACACTGTAGTAAATCTGGAAAGCAGGGTTGTCACAGTAAGCGGTAATGAAATCGAGCTTACTCTCCGGGAATATGAATTGCTGGAAATCCTTATCCGAAATAAAAATATCGCCCTGTCCCGGGAAAAATTACTCAAGCTGGCCTGGGAATATGATTACTATGGAGAGACAAGGACAGTGGACGTGCATATTCAAAAACTACGTAAAAAACTGAACTGGGATAACAGGATAAAAACCGTATATAAAATGGGGTATCGTCTGGAGGTGAACCAGTGAAGTTCTGGCAAAAGGCATTTTTAGGTATTCTGGCGGTATTTGTGATATCCATTAATATTTGTCTGTACCAGACTTCCAAATACAGCTTCTCCCTCAACATGAAGCGGGACACCGACCGGGCGGCAGGTGAATATCATTTCATAATAAATGGCGTCTATGAGGCCATGAACAGTATTTATTACCGGGAACAGGCCACACCTTCAACCTCTTCAATAGAAAGTATCATGCGCCCATA
Source organism: Desulfitobacteriaceae bacterium (assembly GCA_035561335.1). Lineage (GTDB taxonomy): Bacteria > Bacillota > Desulfitobacteriia > Desulfitobacteriales > Desulfitobacteriaceae > UBA2264. The sequence continues at coordinate 13,337 of DATMXV010000076.1, read as the reverse complement.
TACCGACTACTATAAAAAACAGAACGTATTTTTGGAACTCAGGCAGTCAAACAAACCGGTTTTTACAAATATTCCCTCCGCAGCCATATCCGGCGGGGAGATTGGAGAACCCGCCGGGGATACATATTCAATAAAGGTATTGTCCAATAATGAGCTTCATTACTTGTATATTATTGGGAAGATAGGCGGACAGTACGAAGATTATACCCTGGTCTACATACGTGACCTGTCAGAATTGTATGATACCCATGCCAGGCTTACCCGCTATCTTATCATCGTCAGCGCATTGGTTGAAACAATGCTGGCGTTGGTATTACTGTTGATATTGAGGAAGCTGACGCAGCCCATAAGGATCATGCAAAAGGCCACGCGTAAAATTGCCGGCGGGGTATATGACGGGCGGGTCAATATACCCGGCAGGGATGAATTCCATGACCTGGCGGAAAATTTCAACCAGATGGCCTTCAGCATCCAGGAAAAGATCGGCGAACTTGATAAAAACGCCCGGGATAAACAGCATCTTATTGATAATCTGGCCCATGAACTGAGAACGCCGCTGACAGCGATCCGGGGTTATGCCGAATATCTTCAGGGTGCCCATACCAATGAACAGAACCGTATGAAAGCAGCCAGCTATATTATCAGCGAAATCGACAGAATGAAAAACCTGGCCTTCAAGCTCCTGGATTTAGCGCTTGTAAGGAACAGCAGGCCGGATATCCGGGAAATAGTAGCAACGGAATTGTTCAATCAGGTCATGGAGGCTTCGAAAATAAAATTAAAAGAAAAAGGTATCAAACTGGATAGCCATTGCACATTGGATAAGCTAATGGGAGATTCCGTCCTTCTGCAGTCGCTTTTGCTCAATCTCGTGGATAATGCGGTAAAAGCGTCCGGCAACGGCTCGGAAATCAAACTGTCCGCTTATCTTGACGGTGTACCGGTACTTGAGGTCAGCGATTCAGGCTGCGGCATTGAACCGGAACAGACCGCCTTGGTATGCGAACCTTTTTACCGGGTGGACCAAGCGCGCTCCAGAAGTTCCGGCGGCGTCGGCCTGGGATTGTCGCTATGCCGTGAAATAGCCCATCTGCATGGCGCTGAACTAAGAATCAGCGCTCAGCCCGGAAAAGGAACTACGGTGAAAGTTGTTTTTACAGCTTTATTACAATCCTCTGAAAACTCTGTGACAGCGAAGGAGGTATGATGCAATTGTAGCGCTGCAAAAAATTATTTAAAGGAGTATATGTTAAAATGTTTAAGAACAAGAAATTTATCAGCAGAGCCTGGATATTTGTTGTGGCGGCGGTAATCATTGCCGGAAGCAGTGCCGGAATGGCTTTTGCCCTCAACAATAGCGTGCCGGAAGAAGGTCCGGCAGGAGAAATAGCCCCCTACGCAACGGGCGCGGCAGCCGATATCCAAGCGCAGACGTCAAAGGCCGGTATTACGGCGGAGTACACTGTCATAGACTTCTCCAAGCAAGGGCTTAATCCAGAGCAAAGTAACGCCCTTAGGGAGAAGTTGAGCCTGATAAAGGATATTACCCCCCAGCAGATCGAAGAAAAATACAAGGACATTATCGCGAATATGATTCCCGGTGCGAAGGATATTTCAGCGGAGCAGGCCGCCGTATACGCCGCGGACATCGTTAAAAAGGTTTTCGAGGTTGATTTTACAGGCTATACTGCCGAAGCAAGATTTTCGAGGAGCCCTGTTCCAAATTCCGATTCTTGGACGGTAGTATTCCATGAAACACAGGAACCCCCAAATGCAAAACAGTATATTGCCTCTGTAAACTCTATAAACGGTACGATGGTGAATGCAAGCAGCTATACCCTTAATTTCAGGGAAGATGACTTTGTCGTAGAGATCAGCAGGGATCTGGAAAACCCTGAATGGATGGACAAAGCCGAACAGGCGGCAAGGAAGCTGATGCCGGAAAGTGTCGCCATAACCGGCAGCAGAGTAGTATTTTCCGCCCCGGAAACCGGCGTTACGGTCGTATGTAATTTGTCTGACGGCTCAGCTTACGCTGTCCGTTTAGCCGGTGAAAACAAGGACGTAGCCGCCTGCCTATACTTCCCCGATGGTTACGACGGAAGTCTGGATAAAAAGCCGGCGTCAGAAAATGGAGTTGGATAGGAAGTCATTTCTTAATACGCGTTCTCATCCGGAAACGCCTTTCGCAATGAGTATCTCCACCATGGCTTAAAAATTAAAGCCTTGAGATACGATAATCTTACGTAACTCAAGGCTTATTAATTATCTACAGGTATGTACTTTCCTGCCAAATATGTTTTATTCCGCCTTAATGGCAGGATCAAGCTCAATCTTAATTCTGCGTGAAAGTATAAAGTTGAGGAACGCGATAACGGCTGCGCCCATAAATACTGCTTGATATCCAAAAGCCGACCACAAAAGTCCGCCGAAAACGGGAATCACCATCGAGGCGATGTGCTGTAGGCTCACGCCCGTCGATAGCGTTGGGGTCACATCAGCAAGATCGACGGCAATCTTCCGTAAATAGGTTGACCGCGCCATTTCGACCGCAGCCATTGAGTTGTCTATGACATAACAGCCAGCGATAATCACCGCAGCGATGCCGACGGGGAAAATGTCGGCCGAGAACGCATATCCGAGACAGATGGCAAACAACAAAGCGGCCTCCAAAGTCAGAACGAATCGCTCACCCCGGACGTCAATAAATTTGCCAATCATCTTGCGCGTGCCGATACTCACAAGGGCGACAATCATACCCAGGATTGCGAACATCTGAGGTTGCACGTTGAACACCTTGATCAGCACCCATGGCGCAAAAGTCAGAAAAATTTGCGCCCGCGCACCGCTGATGCCGGCCAGGACATAATAGAGCGTATAGCGTCTGCGAAAAACAAATTTAACTTTCCGGGCTTTCGGTTCGCCCTTTTTTATCAGCCCCACCGCCAAAGCGGCGAACACATAGAAAACAGCGCCTATGATAAAGGCGAGCTGATAGGTCATATGCAGGAAGTGAAAGCTCAGAAAGACAAAAACGTAAGCGATAATACTGCCGGACAGGCCGAAGGCGCTGACCGTTCCAAGCCTGGCGCCGAAAGACTCCGGCTTGGACAGGGACATGCCGATGGATGGTGTGACAGGCATGACCATGTGTGTGCCGAGGCTGTACATCATCATCCAGATAATCATAACCGCGAAGGTCGGCGACAGCAGGCCGAGCCCAAGCATCCCCAGCCCTGCCGCCGCCATACCGAGCATAGCAATTCGTACATCGCCGACAAAACTTAAAATCGCCAGAATCAGCATGATAAAGAAACCCGGCGCTTCACGCGGTACCTCGAGGAAACCTCTGATATTCTCGGACAGCCTGAATATGTCGTTTAAATAGTTGTTGAATATCGATGTATTAATTCCTGCACCGATCCCGGCGAACAACCCTGCCAGTAAAAATAGATTAAAGTCCCGGTCGTCGTCAATATGTTTTCCTTCCATTAAGCCGAACCCTTCAGAACCGTCTGATGTATTTTTCAATCGCTTTGGCAAATAAACCGCAAGTGCATTATAGCATGGGAAAGTGCTGCTTTCAATGAGCCGTGCCCGCAAAGGCTCTCATATAATGCTTATTTAAAGAGACAGCCCCGGCTGAAGATTCATATTTTCATCCGGATTTGCCTGGGTTTTGTAACAACTGGACTGTTAACCTGAATCCGGCCTGTAAGCCAATTTCCATATAAACCTCTTTAATCGCGCCTACAAAGTAGTTTTTCAATAGCCTTATCTAGCCGTACTCCACTATATAGACCGGTCAACAAATACCGGAAACAGTCAGACGGAAAAATTAACACATTAAGTTCTCTTTAATGCAAAAGTTTTTTAGTTATAGTGACTGAGCTACGGTTAAGTGGATTTGACCAGCGATATGGTATGTTTAAGATTATCCTTAAACCATAATAAATGAAACTCTTCATCGATCATATTATGCCAAAGTCTCTTGCATATGTCCGGATATTCTTCCCATGCTTCTATAAGAAAAGTCCGGTACATTTCTATTGCTTTATCTTCTAGTGCAACACCAACTTTATAACGGTTTTCAGCCGAGGTTAAGTCTAACGTATTCCCTAAAAAATGACCTGCTAGGGCAAATAATCCGCCACTGATTACAGGCAAATCTTCTCCTTGTTTACTCAGTCTTTCTTTATAAAAATCTACATGATGTCTTTCCAGTTCAATAATTCTTTGGTAACCATGAGATATATATTCGTTTTGCAGGGATTCCATTTGAGACTCGTACAATGTTAATTGAAACATTTCCAGCATATAAAACTCTTTAAGTTTAAAGATGAGATCCATTTTTATTAACCCCTTTTTAACTAGTTTTCTTTATTGACTTATCTAAACGATATAAAATGTACCAGGCTGCAATAGCGCCCCTTACAGAGCGGCTGAACCGGCTCAATTGTTGCTTCCTTAAAAGTTCTAAAATAAAAGAACGAGGAGCAACCATATTGGGTATCAATGTCTTTATTTATAAGTATTTTGAACCAAATCTTTTTTATTTATGAATTTCTAAATAAAATATATGGCTTTTGCCCAATGGTTACAATGGAAGTTTAGATAAAAAGCCGGCGTCAGAAAATGGAGTTGGATAATAAGGTATCGGGCCGTAAGGAAAGGTTATTCAGCCTTTCCTTTTTTCATCCGGATTGCCGGCAGTTTGTAACAACTGGACTGTTAACCTAAATCCGGCCTGTAAGCCGATTTCCATATAAACCTCTTCAGTCGCGCCCACAAAACCATAAAGCTTGGAAGTCATTTCTTCATACGCGTTTTCATCCGGAAACGCCTTTCGTAAGGCGTCCAAAAAACATTTCCGGGGAGCTTCTATTCTTTCCCTGTAGGAACGGGGATCAATCTCCACACATTCAACGCCATTTGCAAGGAATTCCCTCAGGTGTTGAATATCCGCCCTTTTAAAAATTTCTCTAATATAGTCCATAAAAATTCCCCCTTACACGCTCTCCATAGAAATTTTCTCTGTCTGCTATCGTTGTCGCATGAAGCAGTACCTGATAGGCATGTTTAATCACCCTCTCTGTTATGGCCAATATTGCCCATAACAGTATATGTCTATTATACGCCATACTGGAAATAAATAAAGGGGGTGAAAGAAATGATTTCGTATGCTCCATTATGGGAAACTATGAAATTAAAAGGCGCAACTACCTACACACTCCGGAATAAAAGCAAAGAGCATAATATCAGCAGTTCGACAGTAAGACGCTTATTAAATAATGAATCCGTATCGACAAATACACTCAATGTTCTTTGCAAAATACTGAACTGCAAACTTTCGGACGTAGCCGAATATTTACCAGAGGATTAAAAGAACGTAACTGTTCCATTTTCAGTAACAGTAGGAGAGACTCCTATTTCCCGCTCATCTATAAATCCGACTTCCTGCAAATTGTTTTTACGGTTTCCGGCTTCGTCTGGCTTGGCGGTCTTCTTGTCCTGCTCACAGTCGGGCTTATTTTTTATCACCTGACCATACCTCTTTACCTAACGCCGGTTTTCCTACTGCTGACCAATCCTGTATTGAAGTGGTGAAACCATGAAACGGTTATTGAATATTTAAATCTGTTTTTTACTTTCGGTGCTGATGCTCACCATGAACAGTTGTACCGGAAGTCCCGGCAGCGAAACGTAAAATGAATGGGATTTTAACGGCGACAACCAAACCGCTTTCTGAAAATAATATAACGCAACTTTTTATGGGATAGAATAGATTAGTACAATCTTGTATTTTTGGGGGGGCTTTAAGCACGGACCAGGAGAGCATCGCGTTCGTAACGCGGGGGTCAAGGGTTCGAATCCCTTCACCTCCACCAGAGAAAAGACAGGATTGTTTTTTACGAAGGTAAAAGGCAATCCTGTTTGCTTTTTGCCCGGATTTTCATGGGAATTGGCTCAAAGTGGCTATAAACAGCCGCTGTAAACTCACATATAATTGACTTTAATACTTTTATATAGACCCATGTAAATCCTAAAAGGCAAGTATATTTGCCTTTTGGGATTTATAATTATAATGAAAGGAGATCACTTCAATGAAAAAGATATATGGTTTTGAAACCGCTCCAAACGGTTTGCTTCAAATAATCTCCGAACAGGCAACAACCGTTCAGGAAATTTATCGGCAATATCTCTTTGGCAAAAGCTTGGGAGGCATTGCCGATTTTCTTTTTGAAAAAGGCATCCCCTCACCATCTGGTAAAGAACGTTGGGGCAGGTCAGTGTTGGACGCTATGCTCAGTAACTCCAAATACCTCAATGGAATCATTAATTTCGATGACTACTTCGCGGTACAGGTTGAGAAAGGAAAACGCAGTAACATTGATGAAGATAGTAGCAAGAGAAAGGCCACCCAGTACTACTCCAAGGATGTACTGAGCGGCCTTTTGATTTGTGAAGAATGCGGTGCGGTCTACTGGCGCATCACCCGTCCCTCCGGTGAAGTCGTGTGGCGCTGCTCCAATAAGGTGAAACACGGCAAACGCGTCTGCCAACACGCTCCTTCTATCCTGGAGGACGATTTGAAACGTGCGATCTGTGAGATTTTGGACATTTCTGAGTTTGATCCGCAGACTGTAAAAGCGAACTTGGAATGTATCCATGTTACCGCTGACGGAAGCCTGGTACCGGAGTTTATCCAACGGGAATACGTGGAAATGGGTCTATAAAAATGACGAAATTTCTGATATAATTAATCCAAAATATGGGGGTGTTTGCTTGGAAGATTCAAAGAATAGTGACAACCTTGTGATGTATGTCATCGCAAAGGAGCAATACCTCACGGCTCTGTTGAATGAGGGGACGATTTCGCAGGATGAGTTTGAAAAAATGGATCGCTTTTTATACGAGCGATTTCATATTAAAGGTACAAACACAGATGATTTCAATGCTGTTCGGGCGGCAGTTGCTTCTCCTGTTCCTGCCGTGCCAAAACCTAAAAAGAAGCAGGCACAGAAAGTATCGGTGCCGGTGGAAGATACCACCCCTGAAATCACGCAGCCTAAGTCCGTGGCTTTCGTTTCCCTTACCGAGGCCGTGCATTCCTGTACGGAAGACTTGCCAGCCCATGTGATTCAAAGCTGGATGCGAAGCCCCAACACTTTGAAATTCCTTGGACTATGGGAAAATGCGCGTAATCCAGATTTTAGCCATGAAGGATATGCCGCGCTGATGGAACGTCAAAAGGGAGGTTCTTTTGCTGTAACGCCCAAGCAATGGATTGACCGGACTAATGCCATCGGCATGACTTCCAAGCCGGGCAAGACCGGCGGCACCCATGCCCATCCTTTGATTGCCTGCGAGTTTATGATGTGGCTTTCCCCGACCTACAAACTGGCACTGCTGGAAATGCGTTCTGATATATAACAAAGGTGAGTTGGAAATGAGCGAGGCGAAGCATCCCAAGGTTATGATAATACCGGCCGAAGCAGAGCAAACTGTTTCGGCTGATACTCACGCCTCTAAGCTCCGGGTTGCGGCTTATTGCCGCGTTTCCTCAAGCTCCGACGAACAGCTATCCAGCTATCAGGCCCAACTGGAATATTACTTGGACAAAGTGAAAAGCAATCCTCAATGGGCTTTGACTGACATCTATGCCGACCAGGGGGTCACCGGCACGTCGACGAAGCATCGCAAGCACTTCATACGTATGATCAAGGACTGTGAAAAGGGTAAAATCGACCTTATCATCACCAAGTCCGTCTCCCGCTTTTCAAGGAATACGCTGGATGGTTTGGAGTATATCCGCAAGTTAAAAAACATCGGTGTCGGCGTTTACTTCGAAAAGGAAAATATCAATACGCTGACTTTGGATAATGAAATGATCCTCACCTTTATGATGACTACCGCGCAGGCGGAAAGCGAATCCATGAGCGGCAATGTCAAATGGGGACACCGTAAAAATTTCAAAAACGGAAAAGTGTATTACCACTACAACAATTTCCTTGGCTACAGGGAAGGCAAAGACGGAAATCCGGAGATCGATCCGGATGAAGCGGAGATTATAAAACGTATCTTTACCCGCTATTTGCAGGGACAAAGTGTTGCTAAGATTATTGCCGAATTGGAAGCTGACGGCATTAAAACGGTTCGAGGCAATACAAAATGGAGTGACGGCGTCATTCGAAATATGCTGACAAACGAAAAGTATATGGGCGACGCGTTACTCCAGAAGACCTTTGTTTCGGACATCTTCACCCGGCGTTCCAAAAAGAATATGGGACAACTGACGAAGTACTATGTCCACGAGTGCCACCCGGCGATCATAGACCGTGAGACCTTTTACCGGGTACAGGAGGAAATGGCGCGAAGGTCAAGTCTCCCACGAAAATCGAATCACGGCAAAACCCAGCTTTCAAAGTACAGTGGCAAGTATGCGCTCAGCGAACGGCTGGTTTGCGGAACTTGCGGCGCGTTTTATCGCCGCGTCATCTGGACGCGGCCAACTGAAAAGAAGATTGTCTGGCGCTGCCTGACAAGACTGGAGGCGGGAGGAAAAAAATCCTGCACTGCCCCGACAGTAGTGGAGGAAATACTCCATGAGTCCATTGTGAGTGATCTGAACAGCCGCATAGATAAATCCGTTTTCGCAGAAACTTTGATGGCTGCAGCGGAAATAGCATCCGATCCTGAAGCGGTGCAAGCTCGACTGAGTCAACTGCTTGGCGATCGAGAAACGGTAGTGAACGCGTATAACGACAACTTTACCAGACAATTAATTCAGAAGGTCATCGTGCTGGATGAGGATCGGTTTAAAATTATATATAGGTAGCAAAAAGTAGCATCTTAATAATACGATCAAAAATTAATGAGATTTTTGTTTAGCAATATACGAAGCTCGTCCAATGGCAGGACATACGAAAATTAGTGATATGTTATAAGAAAGCAACCCGTAAAATTATTTAAGGAGCCACCGGTATGACTATTGACATCAAATACCGTATACTGCAATGGATTATTAATTGTAGGCTTTCTGAAAAAACATTATCATATTGTGAATCAAAATATATAGAATTCTTCCCTGATATTAATACAGGTACTTTAGAGGCTTATTTTCGAGAATTGTCATCCAAGGGAATTATACAATTCGGAGTGTATGCAGAAGATGGGTTTGAAGCTGAGTTTGATATTAGTGAAGTAGATAATGACAAGCTTTTAGCAGAACTTGATTGTGTTATACTCGAGTATCAAGAGCAAATTAATCAGTTAAATGCTGAATTAGGTATATGTAAAAATACCTGTACCTCTATCCTTACATTTGACCCAAACGAAATGTCTGCCACTCTGCAAACCGCAGGAAAAGATATTATGACTTTGAAGAAAGCCGCTTTAACAAATGATATGTTTAAGACATTGATGCCTACTATTGAAAAAATGGAGGAATACGTTCGGAATGTAAATTCTGTTAACAGTTCTTACGTTGAGGTGTATAAACATATTGTAAAGCCTATAAAGGAAGAGAGTACCAGTGGAGTTCGGGCTACTGTGAAGTGGGCAATTATTAGCATAATAATTACAACGATTATATCTATAACATTAAATATAATCAGTAAATAGCCAAAGTTTAAGATAAAAGGCAAACTTCCCAGCTTGTTTAAACTGATTAAGTCCTCATAGCCCTTGGCTTGATAATATAATTCATAGGAGTTCGATGGAGAATGAATGTTCTTTTTGATGAAGTCGGTTTTACTCACGAATACCGTAGTGAATATGAAGAATTCTATAGGCCATATTTTAATAGTGAAGAAGAATTAACTGCTTTCTTTGTGTCTGTATTTGAAAGAGATAGCATAGACAAGACTCCCCGCAGAATGATGAACCAGATTCAGCGTTTTGTATCTTTGGCAAATGATATTGACTCAATTCGCGCTGGTAGAGATCCTTTACGCGTATTGTTCCTAAGAATATGCCTTGAATCATTATATAGCCTCAGCAAGCAAAACTCCGCAAAGAAACATAGAATAAAGGATTTCTTTAAAGAATACATCAGCGAAGCCGGCCAACAGTATATTCTTAATCATTTCACTTTCCGTGGACTTGAGCCAATTTGTGAGATAGATGCCAAATCAGGAATGCTGTATAATTGTAAGAGTAGATATTCTTTGTCAATAGACGACTTTTCAATGATATTTTATATAATACGTGGAATGGTTGTTCATGAAGGCGACTATTGGTCAATGCAGCTTTTTGGCAGCGATGATAACTACACCAGCCTTGTTTTTATGTCAACCGATAAACAAATAGTAGATTGCCACCAGAGTACCAAAGGAACACCAATCAGCTATTTCTTTGAAACAACCCTGAGTTATAAAAAATTTATTTACTATTATGTAGACGGGTGTATTCAATTTTTGAAAACTCATATTTAATACGAGTATAGTACGATTCCAATTGAATGAGTAAACGCACGAGATTGCATATTATCGCTCTTGAAGAGAATATAGAGACAATATACGAATGCGGATATTGCTTATCAATAATTTTATCGGGACTCAACTAAAGGGGGTGAAAAAATGCAAAATTCAAAATTATCCGAACACGATTTCAAAAAGGGAAAATTCTCAACTGCGTTTGGCGAATTCATAAAACAGCATGGTCAAGAGAATATCTGGTTTTTGGACAGGCTGCCTGAATATTTATGGCTATTATTGATTTTACATCGCTATGGACGAAAAGAAGGAATGGCCCGATGTGCGCGAATCTTAAGCAATATTCAAAGCATAGCGCCACAAGTTGCTTTGCCGAAAATGTCAGCATTATTGTCGCTTACTGAAGAGGTGCAGAGAAGCATATTTGGACGAATAATTGAAATTGTCACAGCCGAAGTTATTTCACCTCTTACCATCATTTTTACTTACAGCAAAAATCCTTGTTTTGCCGAATGCTTTTCTGTTCCAAATCTTTCGGTTGAAGACCGATTCGATATTCTTAAAGAGGTGTTGAAGGAAGCAGTAAATCACCAATCAGATATTTCAACCGATATTAGATTTCTCATAATTTACTTTGAATGGTTGTCAGGTACGCTTGTAATGGAAAAAGAAATGGCAGAATTGGTTTTCCAATATCCTCAATTGTCCCATGAAGATGTAAAAATAAAGCTAATTTGTACAATGATTAGATCAATGGAAATTGCCATACCAAATAGTGAAAGAGATGAAACATATCTTAAACTGTTTTGGGAGGGAATAAGTCAAATGGATGATTGTCAGCTTGGGTATGTGGGATATGATGCTGTCACCAAAAATGTCGAAGAATATGTGGCTGCACTCAAAAAAATAATGCTATATTATTCAAGTGTGCTTAATTCGATAACTCCGTTAGACAACAGGCTTACCGTATTGCTGGGAATTGCAACATATGCATATAAGCGTATCCTCGAGGTTGTCGAACATAGCCTGTATAATTCTATTTCCGGCCGAAGTGCGGTACGCTGTGTTATTGAGTGCTATATCGTGACAAAGTATTTATTACATGAGGAGCACGCCCATCAAGACATTTGGACTGAGTATCAGTACTACGGAATCGGGCAATATAAGCTAATTGTTGAAAGAATACTTGAGAGCGGAAAAGACATAAGAGAAAGCCATGTTAATGCTCCATATCTTGACGCATTGGTGCAGGAATATATTGATAAAGAGTTCATTGAGATGGACACTTCTTACTTTGATAGAAAAAATGTGCGCGAAAAGGCTATCATTGCCGGAGAAAAAGAACTATTCGGCTTTTACTATGATTATGACTCCGCCTTTGAGCACGGGCTATGGGGTGCTATCCGGGAAAGCGGTATGCTCAAATGTACATCTCCTGCTCACCAATATCATTGCATTCCAGACATCGAGAACATCCAAAAGCTGCCGAGTGTCTGGAATGATTGTCGGGATAATATGCGCAAAATCATTGAGGTACTTCGAGAGCTTTATGGATTGCCTAAACATCTTTATTGCGAGGTGATTGGGCGTGGGAACTGACATTGTTCGAGAAAAGTTGCACCTTGTACAGGAAGAGTATAAAAAGCTGCTAATAAATCTGAGAGATAATTTTGAACATACATCATCCCGTGTTATACTCGATGAGATAAATGTCTTTTGGTTTAGAAATAGAAAGCTCATTGATCTAATCTTCGGCTGCTATTTCAAACCTTATAGGACATATCTGTTCGCGGCAGTCGGGTATGTAAATATCTGCGACAATGAACACTTTCCCTTTTTATCCTTGGGTGATAATCATGTTTTAGACGATCCGATACATAAGCTGATGTTGGTAAATGATAGTGTGAATGATCCCGAGTTTGCAGGTGAGTTTAAAAAACACATGTTTGAAGCTATTAACGACAACATATGTGTCTTAGAGCAATGTTTTGGAATTATATACATTTTGCCTTGCAGCTTACTGTACAGTAACGATACGGAAGCAATAAAAAATGGACTCGAGTCGTCTTTCTTAAGTATGTTTCGTAAGCAGATAAGTTTGGTAGATTACTTCAAATCAATGCATACAATTGAAGATGTCCGTAGTGCGTTACGTCCTGAAATTGAGCGCAGCCTGATATTTTTAGAAGATGACTACACCGATGATTTTGTTGAACGCTTCAATACTTATAAAAGAGAAATGCCGCACCCTTCGCATTTGGATTCATCAGATGGGCAATTATTCTTCTTTGTTATGTCTGGGTATTTGGCTCAAGCGCTTGATGTACTTTATGTTAGCACAAAGTACCAAATAATTCCTTATATAAGGTTTGGTGTGGCGTTAAAGTACATGGAAGTACTGGGAAGGAACTTTGCACACATAGCCGAAATTAAGGATATTATTTTCAAAGCAACTATAGCGTATATACTACATACTACTTTTGACAAAGAGTTAGTTGAGAAGATGGATTTGCAAGACTATCTATTGAAAATGCAAGGATATGATTTTGAGGAAAAGCTTTATGAGGAAGTCCTTGAATATTACAATTTAACTCCGCAGCCTGATATAAATGTAGCTGCGCAGATAATAAACAAACACCTTTTTGAAGCACTGTCATAAAGGGTTTTCCATATAAGGTGCTCTCCTGCGGCTACTTCCAGGGGTATGTGACCTTTTTGTTTAGTATTGTTGCTAATTGGTAGAAATTTTGCTGGTGTTGTTAGAAGATGACATAAATTCAAATCTCCATTATGTTTATGTAATTTAGCAAACAAATTTACGAAAAATACGTTCTGAAATGATAAATTTTTTTTGCATTCTTTTTCCAAATCTATCAAGCGAGATTGATACAATGAGGGCCA
>DATMXV010000075.1:0-11871 GCA_035561335.1 Desulfitobacteriaceae bacterium | reverse complement strand
CACCGAGGCGGCTAAAACGAAGCCGAAACAGGCGTCACGAAAGGCGGTAAGGCCTTCGACAGTGGCTTCCAGTCCTTCCCCCTCTTCCGCCAGCAGGAACGACCGGGCGCCGTGTTCACCGATACTGATGCCGAGATTATGGACCGCAAACGGTATATTGGCCGCTCCTCTTGATAGTTCTTCAACAGAAGCTACAGGAGAGGACAAAACAAATAATACTCCCATACCGACCATTTCGTACCAGGGATTGTTTGTGTTAGTCATTTCATTCCAGGCCTCCTGGTTCTGGGTCCAAAGAAAACCCGGAGCAACATATAAGGTATAATCTGTTCCCGAGACAGGCGGAAGACCGCCTGAAGGCTGGGCCTGAGGCGCAGGCCGAGGCGCCGGCCTGGGGGCCGGTCTTCTCCTTGGCGGTCTGACCACGACATTTGGCGTATCGGGGACAGGAACATCACCGGGAAGATTGATATCCCAGCAGGCCTCCTGGCGGCATACTTCTGCTTCCAGGTCCCAAACCCCGCAGACATCATCCAGGCCATTGGGGTCGTGCAGGATCACCGGGTTGTTGTTGACATAGGCGTATTGGTTTAAACCGGCGTTAACTCCGGCCGGATCAGCCTGGTTCCACCTTGCCAGCCAGGGTATATAATACCTTGCTCCGTGATAGTAGAGGCCGCTTTCGCTGTCCCTCTCTTTGCCGGTATAACGGTAGGTTTTTTCCGGCACTTCAACCCCGCTGCTTCTCATGGCCTGATAGGATGTGCAGCCGAACGGGTAATATTCTTCATAGGAGATAATACTGCCCTCGTTGTCTGCTTCCACACAAGCTGTGCCCAGATGATTGTCAAGCTGATAACGAATAAGAGATGATGGATTTGGCAGATTGCCGCCGTTTTCCCTGGTCTTGGTATCGACCAGAGCGATCCGGCGCTGATCATCCATGATATGCAGAGTTTCCCGCTCAAGCCTGGTGTTACCGGAATATTTTTCCCGGTAAATTTCCACTCCGCCCAGATACAGGCGTTCTTTCAGAAGATTGCCGGGGAAACTCACAACTTTTCTTACTCTCTGTCCTGAAGCGTCATAGACATACCAGGCTTTATTAAAATCGCCGGCACTGTTTCCGGGATCCCTGTTGATTGACTGCAAGCGTTCTTCATAATTCCATTCCAGGGAACTCAAATGAGGCATTGCCGCCATACTGCCGCCAGGGTTATAAGCATAAGCTAAAGGCAGTTCCGAGCCGGTGAGGGTTGAGATCAGGTGATTATTATCCGGGCGGTAATTCAAGGTCCTGGTCCAATTCAAGGTAGAATCCGACATAACCCTGTGAGCCATTTCACTGATGTTGCCAACTCCGTCATAAGAATAATACTCTACATAACGGCGCATTTTTGTGCCGTCGTTGGGGTGTGACGATAACTTGCGGAAGGCATCGTACTCATTAAAAGGACGGTTTTGGCCTTCATGCTCCCGGCCCGAAGCTTCGACAAGCCTGTAAAGCGCATCATAAGTAAACCCGTTTTCCGGGGTGACAACAGCGCCGTCATAGTAAATAACCTGTTGCGCCTGATCGGCAATCTTTAGGATGTTGCCCGCCGGATCATAAGTATAGGTGAGATTTTGCAGGGTTTTGGGGTCGAAATTTCTGCTGGAGGTCATATTCTTCAATCTGAAAGTTAAAGGATCGTATTGCAGGCTGGTCTCCAAATCATTGCCATAGGTTATTTTTAAGCGCTGGCCTCTTTCATTATAGTCAATATCTTTGACCAGGAAATCCTCAGGACCGCCTTTAATTCCCGCTTTTACCTGGTTTAACAGGGCTGCTTCATTGTACAAATGCCTGACAGTGCTCTGGTCGGGGAGGTTTATCCTTACCGGTCTGTTCAAGGCGTCATATTCTGTCCGGGTCCTGTATTGCTCGGGTTCCAGCAAAACAGCAGCCGGATCGCTCCAGTCAGGCGCGTCCCGGTATTCGGCACATAATTGCCGGCAGCCGCTCAGCAGGTTTCCCTTGTAATCGTAAGCCTCATTTACAACTATTCCGGCATTATCGTAAACAGTTATGGCCAGGCCCCGCAGGTTTTTGGCCTTGGCATCTGCTGCAGTTTCACCGTAAACGGTTTTATTGGCTAAGAATTTCGGTTTGCCTTTTTCAGTTACTTCTATGGCAAGCGGGCGGTGCAGCAAATCATATTTAAAATGGATCATAGTACCCCGGCTGTTCCATTTATAGAGGGGTTTACCTGTGACATCACTGATGATCCAACTCTCACCGGCATCCATATTCTTCATATAGCCGGCTTTGCCATCGAGACTGTATTTATATTCCACAACCTTGTTGTTCCTGGCGTCTCTGATAAAGAACCTGTTTCCTTCAATGTCCAGTCTGGTAAATGTCAGATGGGTTTCATCGACAATATCCCCCGTGTGCCTGTCCCGGTACCTGTTCTGGACCCTGGTACTGATATCCCGGCCCAAAGAGTCGAGATATACTACTGAAGGGGTATCATAATGCAGAACTGATTTAACTGCGGCTTCATGTTCCGGGGGGTCAGCCGCCAGAGGGCCTGACATCCTGTCTGTGTACCACTGGCTGTCCTTAACGGTATCATTGGCATCATAGCTTTTTGTCAGCCAGGCGTCAAACTCGCTTTTGCTGAAAGTACCTTCAGGGTTGTAGGTCCGGAGAAGACGCCCAGCGGCATCATAATGCATCAGCGGGGTAACCCCGATTTCCACAAGTTCCCTGCTGCTCTCGTACTGGTTGGTCACGCTGAAATATGGTTCATAATGTTTCACAGGATTGCCTTTGTTATTAAGAACCTTGCGTCCGTTTCCCACCCAGCGCAAAGCGGGCGATGTATCTACCTCTATTACATCACCTCCCGCATCCAGCTTCCTGGCCTTTCCGGGTTCGGCTTGGATTTTCTTCATCAAGGTATTGCCCAAACCGTCGCAATACTCAAATTTATACTGCAGCTTTGACTCTGCTCCCTGCTCAATTGCCTCCCGGTAAGGGGTCTCGCGCGTTATTGAACCTATGGCCACCGGCGGTTTGCTTAAATCATAGACAAAACGGATGCCGGCATGCTGCAGAAGACCGGGTCCGGAGGCAGCCGGATCAGTAAAGAAGGCGGCAATCTCAGCCGGGGAAAGCTCGCAATTGAAACCCTCAAAGTCGTCGGCTTCTTCACCTTTGCCCTTGTTGGCGATTCCCACGACAAAGCCAAGCAGGTCCAGCTTTATCTCCGTAATATTATCGTTGAGGTCCCTGACGGAAAGGGGTGTTAAGATCCGGAAATCAAAATTGTCGACCCGGGTAACACTGCCGGTCATATCTTCTGTTTCGGCTATCAGCAGGTGATAATCTGCGTAGTACTTTATTTTGGTTTCACTGCCCCACTGATCAATATATTTTTCCGGTAAATAGAAATGCTGCCCGGCTTCAGCCGGGTAGCCGGCAATCCCGGAAGGAATCCACCATTGGTCATCCGGTTCCGAGGGCGGAAAAAGGCCGGCATTGCGCAGTTCCTGAGAAAGTTTGTATTTCCCTTCAATAAGTATCGAATGGTCTACTCTTCCGGCGTAAATATTATCCAGAATATCCTGGGTAAAAGCTAAGTGATAGCTTTCATAAGTTAAGCCCAGCATACCTGCTTCAGTAAAAGGCAAGGCGCCGGAAAAATCATCTTTCAGGTAGAGTGTCCGGGAATGTTCAATAAGTCTTTTTTGCCCGGCGGTGCCCTCCAGGACCTGGTGATATGGTCTTATCAAGGCCTCAGCGAAGGCTGTTTTCAGTTCTGTTAAGGTAAAATATTCCGCAGCAGGCTGTTTGCCGCCAAGCTCCCAGACTTTGTTTTCGCATTGGAGAGGAAGCCTGTAGCAGGATGGTTCATCAATTATACTTGTCAAACAATTTTCCGTATACGTAATATTTAATCTGCCCTGTTCGGCCCTGATCTCAGCCGGCAGGGATAGATCCGGGGTTTTCCGGGGATAGACGACCGCCGCCGACTCCAGAATATTGCCGTAGCGGTCTATCACTGTATTCAGGTTGTGGGAAATCCTGGGATCACGCGGGTTTCTTTCATACTGGCAGGTGACAGCTTCACTTTCCACAACGGCAAAAACCGCATGGGCCTGAGCAATTACCGGCTGGATCATCCGGATCTGACAATTGTGTTCTGCCGTCGAGTAAGGATGTCTTTCCCGATCAGACCCGTCAAGCCCGTAGATTTCCTGTCTTAAGACCATGGATTTACAAGCTCTTAAGGCTTCGGCCAGCTCCTGTGTGGTCAGCACGCAGGAATCTCCGGTTTCGATCCGGGCTTCCGGAAGATGGTATTCCGTAAATTCCGGATTTTGATAATACTCATTCCGGAACTGGCTGATAATTACGTCCCTGTTCGTCAATGTTCCGGTATGGTACCAGGTTTTAGTAAGAACCGGCGGCTGGTGAAGGGGCTCGTCAACAATGTTGTCTGAGGAATTCCTGAGGAAATTTTCGTATTGTTCCGTATCCCTTTGTTCCACCAGGCCGAATCCCCGGAACTCCCCTTCCAGATGGTCATAGCAGCCGTGATGGTATTCATATTCGCTGACAAACAGGGTGTTGCTTACGGTTTCCCTTACCTCTACCCTGCTGACGCATTGGACAGGAAAAGGCAGCTTGGTAATCCAGGGTTTTCCTGCTTTTTTATCTTTCAGGTAGAAGTGGGTTGAACTCAGGTAAGAAATCGTGGTAACCTTTCCCAGGCCATTATTACTGCTGCAGATCACATATGGTTTAACACAGTCCAAAAGGTTGATGTAACACATCGGAAATTCCGCATATTTGGGGAGGGATGAGGACCAGACCAGACAACCGGTGCCACTGCCGAAAAGGTCCAGAACCGCTATCTTATTGAGGCTGTCCATAGCAGGAAAGGAATTGATCCCCAGCGGAGGGCTGAAGGAATTTCCGCTTAAATTGATCCAGGCCTGACAGGAGTTTTTCCCCAGATAAAGGATATCGGCCGCGCCGGTTCCGCTGATATCGGCCAGAAGCAGATATTCAGTCCGGAAAGTATCCGGGAGGTCAAATACCGGGGAATTGCTCATGGCAACCTTGGCCCCGAACCGGCCGTAACCAAGATTGGGCCAATAACATACTTCCCCATTTCTGATGCGCACGATGTCGGTGAGCCCATCTCCATTCATATCGGCCAGAAAGATTGTCTGTTCAGCTTCAGCGAATACTACTGAAGCCCCTTTTTCCTCATTAAACGGTTTCCTGGTAAAAAGCGGACTGTTGTATCCGGTAATTCCGGCCGAGGGGTACCAGGTAAAAACTTCATCTTCCGCGATGATAATATCGGCTTTCCCATCACCGTTCAGGTCCATAAACCTTGTGTTTGGGTCATTGAATTTCAGGTTGGGAATATTGGCAAAGGGTTGGAAGGGAAGCCATTCCCCGTTTTCGGCCTGCTCATAATAGCCTTTTAAGGCCTCGGCTTCACTTACAATGAAATTCCGGCCGTCCGCTTCCAGGTCATTAAGAGCAAGGAAGCCGTCTTGAAAGCCCTGCAGGGAGGGCTTGGGGGAAACAACTTTTGCCGGCGCGAAATGCCCGTCCCCCAGATTTTCCATATAGAACCAACCTTCAGCCTGTTCGCTGAAAATTCCGGAAATACCTTCCTTATAGAAATCAAGCCACTGGTAACCTTTGTTGAGACCGGCAGGCGCATTGGGAAGGTTACTTGCGGGGATGCCGCAGACAGTTGTATTCCATTTTGGTTCGCTGTAGAAATATTCTACGGCAGGCAAGGATTTTTTGGCATATGTTCCATCAGCCTTACCGGCATAGGACGTTTGCCGGACTTTGATGAGATAATCAACTTCAATTTGTCCAGTTGTTGTACTTAGAGGGTTTTGAAAATGCTTGTAGGAAAGATCCAGCGATTTGACGAGACATGGTTTTGTAGGATTTGCGGGATTAAGTTCCCGGAAAGTATGGTAAAAAAGGATTCTCCGGCAGAGCCTGTAGGTGCGCATCTCAAATCCGGGGCGATAGTCGGAAAAGGGATCGTGACGGCAGCTCCACTGCTTGCGGATTTCCGGTTCCGGAAGGTCCTCGTCCCGGTCATTGTAATCAAATACTGCCTGAAAGAAGTAGCCCGGGTTGCCGGGAGGAGGCGGCGCGTATACCTGGGCTTTATCGGGACAATAGGGATTCTTGTTTCCGTATTTGATTCTTTGGAGGTAGACATTGCTGAAAGGCGCCAGACCGTTAAGCCGGTTTTTTTCAGGCAGGGAATTATTTACCCCGGACATATCCTCCGCCAAATACTCATATTCCAGACAGTTGCCTTTATCATCATAGCTTAATTCCGGCAGCCATTTGAATATCCTGGCGGAATCGGCAGGATCGGCAATCCTAGCCGCCGCCGACCGGCCAAAAATTGTCGTGATATTGTCCCCGGTAGTTATTCGCCAATAGGTTGAGCCGCCGGCTTTGATTTTTTCTATCCTGGAATAGCTTCCTTCAATTCTGGGCCTGTAGAGTTTAACTATAAATTCCGGAGGAGAGTCCGGTATTTCCGGGACCCAGGCGCCGTCAGCGTTTCTTTTCAGGGCCGGGACAAGGTCTTCGCCGCCGGCCAGCAGGAAAATATCGCTTTCCTCTTCATCTTTATATTCCGGCAGTTTTTTGTCGGTTTTTCGTTGAATGAACGGCATATCCAGGCTCCAGCCCAAACCAAAAACCCCGTTCCCCGAACCGGAATTGTAATTCAGGGATACTGAGGGAACCGGTCCGCCCCTGGTTGGAGAGAATGGCAGGGGGATAGTAAAACTACTGGTTCCATTACTGGCATTGATCTTGAATTTTTCATCTATCCCCTTGATCGTTCCTCCGCCTTGCGGCAATTCAATCTTGGGAATATTCAATGTGTTTTGTTGGACGTCCTCATTACTTGACTCCTGAGCAGAACCAACTTCTGGAAGCGGTGTACCCGGATTATTATTATTCATTATCTAAACCCCCATTACAAGATCTTCCCCGATAATTCGTCAATCTTATAAAGCAGAAAATTTTAAGGAATAATTCGACATAAAATCCAAATATACCTGCCCAAAAATTTCTATAATTAAAAAAAACCGGAGCGAATAATGCTCCGGTTGAGAGACGGGCAGATGTTAAATTAAGGGTCTTTTGCCTGATCTGTTTAGCGGCTTTCTTCCAATAATTTGATAGCTTGCTTGAGCAGGACTAATGCTTGTTTGGTTTTATCTGTCAGATGGGAATCATCTTCGGCCGATATTTTATTCACTATGGATGATAAGGCCTCTGCAGTTGGCGAAGAAACAGGAGCCTGCTTATCATTATAGGTTTGCTTATAATAATCGCAAATAGCCTTTGCATGGGCAACTGCTATTTTTTGCCGGAAATCCTCTGCTCTAAGAAGAGAGGCGTCAGCAGCATTATCAATAAAGCCGTTTTCAGTTAAGATTGCCGGCATGGTCGTATTTTCCAAAACCAGGAAATTAGAAGTTTTAACCCCTCTGTCTTTCCAGGCGCACTGTTGGAGCAGATAGTATAGACTAATCTTGGCAAACTTTTCTGCCTGGCCGCCCCCGCCGCAAATATAAATTTCCTGACCGGTTCCCCCGCCGGCATTAATATGGACTGAAATAAACAGATCTGCTTCCGCCTTATTGGCAATATTGCACCTGGTTTGCAGTGATTCGTTCACGGTATTGTGGGGACCGTTTACAAAGTCGCCTTCCCGGGTCATTACAACCTCAAAATCGTTGAGTTCCAGGAGGGCTTTGATTCGTTGACAAATATCCAGGGTCAGCAGTTCTTCTCTCAGATTATTACCGGCAGCACCTGTATCCGCCCCTGAATTGTTATGGCCGGCATCCAAACAGATTTTTGGCATGTTTTTTTCCTCCCTTGTGCTGGTGTTTGTTCCTGATTAGGATTTAGGCGTTCGGCTTTTTGTCAAATGGTTTGGGGTCCTTTTTAGCGGAGTTGAATAGTTTTTTCGAATAATTCCCGCCACTGTTCTTCCCTTGCCGGTTCAAGCTTACTGTCCCTTAACTTCCCGGGGATATCCTTGCCTAGTCTCTCCCACTTGGAAATTCCGCCCGGATTGAATGGCAGGAGAGAATAATTCCGGCAGCTATGTTTCCGTAAAAATTCCGCAATCCTGATCAGATTTTCCGGAACCGCAGTAATATTCGGAATCAGAGGTACTCTGGGGATAACTGAAACCTTGCCGGCCGGCAGACGGGTAAAGTTATCCAAAATAACTTTATTGCCATAGCCTGTATAATATTTATGTTTAGCTGAATCGTAGATTTTCAGGTCAAACATGACCAAGTCTAAATAGGGCAAAATTTTAGCGGCAAATTCCGGAAATGAAAAATAGCCTGCGGTTTGGATTGCTGTGTGAATTTTCTCCTGTTTAAGAGCTTGAATAATTTCGCTCAGGTAATTAATAAATAAAAGCGGTTCCCCACCGGAAAAAGTAACTCCGCCACCTGAAACCTGGTAAAAAACCTTATCGCGCAGCAGTAATTCCAGTAACTTGTTAACAGGATAATACTGTCCTACTACTTTTAAGGCGCCCGCCGGACATATTTTGGCGCAATCAGCGCACAAATTACACTTTGTCCGGTTGATTCTCAGGTTTCCCTCAAGGGTTATGGCCTGGCTTGGGCAGACCTTAAAGCATTCTCCGCATTTGAGACAATGTTCGGGATAAAAGGCCAGTTCCCGGCAGCTTTCCATGGATTCAGGATTGTGACACCAAACGCACCTGAGCGGACACCCTTTAAAAAAAACCGTTGTTCTGATTCCAGGACCATTATCAAAGGAACCACGGCGGATATCAAAGATTAAGGGAGAGTTTTTCAAGCGGAGATAATTCCTTTAACTTCCAACTGCAGGTGTTTGGCCATAAAGGCGAACTTGGCTAAGTAATTTAAATTTCCTTCATAATATATGTCCTGGTTGAGTAAGGCCTGCAGAATATCTGCCGCCGGCGCCAGAAGAAAACTCATGAGGGTTTGTTGGTCCCTGAAAACTACGGTAATATTCGCATCTTTCAATTCTTTTTCCTGTACGGTCATTTTTTTGCCGGTAAACCGGACCCCTACCGTAATACCCGAATCCTTGCTTTTAAATAAATAGCGGCCCGTAAAACCTTCAATATTCCGGCGAAAACTCTGGTCAAGGCAAAATACTAAACTCATTAGTTTCAGGAGTGTTTTCAGGAATTCTTCGGCGAATTCATCTTCGAGACACTTGGCAAATTTTTTTTCTATAAATTTGACTCTGAATTTTCGCAGGCAAACCAGGTTTATTATCTTCTGCAGCATTTAACTACCTCCTGATCAAAACCCCGGAAAAACGACAGCCTTACCTGTATCCAAGTTATACTCAGTGCGCGTAATAAGTTCGTCCTGCATCTTTTCGTTGAGATCTTTAAAATATGCGGAGTAACCGGAAACCCTTACCAATAATTCCGGATACTTTTCCGGGTTTTGTTTGGCCTCAAGCAGAGTTTCATAAGACATAATGTTAAATTGTACCTGCAGCCCGCCGAGCCGGAAGTAAGATTCGATGATATCCCCGAGCCTGACTATGTCCTCGTCCCCCTGAAGTATTGTGAACTTGAGGTTTAAGGCCTCTCCCCCCGGTATACATAAACTATCCAGACTACCAACGGCCCTTAAACAAGCTGTCAGTTCTTTGGCAGCCCCTGATACAGGGGTAATTCCACTGGCAAAAGCCTCATCGGCCAGGCGGCCGTTTGGCAGAGCGCCTGTTAATCTTCCCTGGCCCGCATGGTTGGTCATTGTCCAGTAGGCAGGACGGTATTTTCCTCCCCGGTAGTTGATATGGCTCTGGTAAATATCATATAAAAACCGGACCAAATTTTGGGAATTTCTTAGGGCGGCAGGATGTTCCGTTCCATATTTTGGGGTTTTATTCACAAGGTACAGGCGCAGTTTGTCGTTAGCCTGAAAATTCGTTTTCAGAGCAGCAAGCAACTCGGCAAAAGTACAGATCCTATCTACGAAAATCGCCTGCTCGATGGCATTTAAGGCATCTACAGTGTCGGCAAAACCGATATGAGTGGCCCCGGATGAATTGTAGCAAGCCCCGCCGTAAATCAGGTCTTTTCCCTTTTCCATTGGCCCTTTGAACAAGGCGGAGAGTAAGGGGGTTGGGATTATTTCCTGGTGTACCGGGCCAAAGTATTCGTTCAGTTGGATGGCCTGTTCAATTAACCAACGGCATTGCTCTTGAAAAGCTTCCCGGAATTCGGCAAAAGTATGGAAGTCAGTCGGCTCACCTGTTAACGGGCCGATTTGTTCATCCCCGGTAAGGGGGCGTTTTCCGTTGTACAAGGCCATTTCCAGGGGGGCGACAAGATTAAACATCAGGGAACTTGAAGCATCATAGCTCCGGCCGCTGCTTGCCAGTTCGACACAGCCGATAATGGCATAATCCCTGGCATCAGCAGGCGCGACCCCCTGGTTTTCCAGGATGCTGATATCGACCACATCATTGTGAAAGGCCGGAACGGCTTTGGTATTGGCGATAACCTCACAAACCCTGTTGCGGTATTCCTTGCTGTTTATTTCGTAATGGTATCGCGCATTCAGGCTTGGATCCCGGGTTTTGAGCAATTCGGTTACTCTGAGCATAATGTAGGTAAGGTCGTTAACCGCATCCTGACCCTCGCTGTCAATTCCTCCCAGAGTTACAGCCGGGGCTGTGCCGGCCCCGCCCCACAGTTGTTCAGCCGTTTCCGGAACCATGTTAACATTGTCGGCCAGTTTAAACCAAAGGCAGGCTGCCAGTTCAAGCGTTTCTTGAAGTGTCAGGGTCCCGGCCTGCAAATCCTTCACATAATAAGGAAAAAGGATTTGATCAAGGCGTCCGGGGCTCATGGCCATATTGATGTTTTCCGCCAAAATGGCAATGTGACAGATCCAGAGTGAATTAACAGCTTCCCGGAAACTGGTTGCCGGCTGAGCGGGTACCTGGCGGCAAACCGCTGCCATTGACTCTAAATTTTGCCTGCGTACACTGTCTTTTTCCTTCTGCGCTAACTCCGCCGCTCTTTTACTCAGATTGGCTGCGTAATTAATTATTCCTTGCAAGGCAATTTGCACGGCCTGATAAAAATCCAGCTTGTCTTTATTTTCCTTGGTTGTTGGTACTATTTGCTGTTGTTTTTCATTTGCTTCCTTAATTATAGAGACTAAACCTTTCTCCAGGACGACAGTAAAATCCGGAACCGTGTGCGAAATAGTGCCGGCTTTGGAAGCAACAAAAAAAATAAGCCGTTCAAATAAATTGAGGCATTTAGGATTATGATATTTTTTCCTGGTAATTTCCAGGATGTTTCTTTCCAACCAATAAGGAAAAACCTCGAAGTTGAGGGTTTCCTGATCTTCCCTGGATAATAATTGGGGATTGGCCTCCCTGGAACTGATAGTTTCCAGCTCCGGCCAGATGGTGAGGGCAATTAACTCAGGATATAAAGGGGCGCCCAGCGGTTTTGAGGTTGTTGTTCCAGCCAGAAGATTATCATCATGAAAAACCGGAGCCTTGTTTGAGAGAAAATAATTGATGGCTTTGGCCTGCCGGACCACCGGGGGATCCTGAGGATCTGCCTGGTCCCTTAAGTATTCGGTAATCAGTTTTGCCCGTTCACAGCAAATTTCGCTTTTGGCGGCAAAGTGACGCTTGCGCAAGTCCCGGATCAAAGGAAGGGTTTCCATTGTAAAACCTTTTAAGCTGAGATCGTTTAAAGTAACCTGGGCCATCCTGAGCCGCCTTTCTTCTTCGTTTTACTTCTTAGG
>DATMXV010000074.1:0-4764 GCA_035561335.1 Desulfitobacteriaceae bacterium | reverse complement strand
ATTTAGTAGAAAAATGAAACCGGATTTGATGGGGAAGAAAATGAAACAGGAAGTGACTGCTAAATGTTTAAAGAGGATGAGTTCTTGAAAAGTACAGGAAAAGCTATTGGTTTGGGGGCTTTGAGCATTGCCGGCGCTTACGTTCTTGGACGGTTTTTGGTTAAAAAGCTGGTATCGCATTACGGAACAAATATCTTAACTAAACCATATGATGAAAATACCTTTGAAGTCTATACCATGGCCAAACGTGCAAATCCCATAACTTTGGTTGATACAAATTTGCGGGCCGAAACAGGCCAGCCTGTCATGAGCTTTGGGACCCCTTTCCCGATACCAGGCTTCCACGGCATAAGGTTCAATAGCGCCCAATTATATCGCTTTTCCATTCCCCAGGACGTAGAGATAGATACAACCCTGATTTTAGGCAAACAGGCGGCAAAACCGTTGAAGCTGGACATCCCGATTTTGCTTCCTGGGATGGCTTTTGGCAATGGCCTTAGTAAACAGGCAAAACTTGCCTTGGCAGAAGCCGCTACTAAAGTGGGGACCGCTACCAACTGTGGTGACGGCCCCTTTAATGAATGGGAGAGGGCGGCTGCCAAACATTATATATTGCAATATGGCCGGACTAAATTTAATCGTGATCCTAAGATCCTGCAACAGGCTGATATGATCGAGATCCAGTTTGGCCACTGCGGCTGGGTGGGGATTGGCAGTAAATATTCCTGGAGAGAGTTATCTCCGGAATTACGCAAAGCTTTTGAACTAAAACGCGGGGAAGACCTTGTTTATCATGCCAATTTTCCGGAAGTACCAAAACCTCAGGATTTAAGAGTTCTGGTTTCCCAATTAAGGAATATTACCGGAGGAGTACCGATCGGGATTAAGCTTACCTGTGGAAATAATATTGAACGCGATCTGGCTCTCGTCCTTGAAGCTGATGTGGACGTGATCTCTATTGACGGCGGTCAGGCTTCATCCCATTGGTCTCCGGAGGCTATTCACGATAACTTTTCCCTGCCAACGGTATCCGGTCTCTGTCGTGCTACCCGATTTTTGGCTAAGGAAAATGTCCGTGACCGTGTCTCCCTGGTGGTTGGCGGCGGCATCGAAACACCCGGAGATATCCTGAAAGCCCTCGCCCTGGGCGCTGACGGTGTCTATATTGGCTTTATTTCCTTGGTCGCCCTGCTTCACAACCAGGAATTCAAAGCGCTTCCGGATGATCCCCCGACCCAGCTGCTATGGTACACAGGAAAGTTAACTAAAAAGTTCAATTCAAAAAAAGGGGCCCAATATCTTGCCAATTATCTGCGGGCCTGCGTGGAGGAGATGCGCTTAATGACCAGGGGAATTGGCAAGACCGCCCTGCGGGATGTCTCCCGGGACGACCTTTTTGCTATTGATGAAGCGTCTGCTAAAATTGCGGACATTCCTCTCCATTATCAATCACTTCTATGAATTGTAAACATTTTATAGCAAAAGAATTGACATAGAGGTTCTAAAAACATAAAATTATTGTAAACTAAACAAATAGATTAGGTTTACATTAATTTACTAACGGAATAGAACCTGTCAAAGATAAGGTTAACTAAAGAAGCCAAATACATTGGGAGAACAGAATGGAGGAGTAATGTTGGAGAAGAGCAAAAGGGATTTAATTGATCACCTGGAAAAAAAGGTTTTGGACAGTCAGGATATCTCCCGGGAAGAAGCCCGGGAATTAGGAGAATTAACCGGTCCTGACCTGTATTATCTGTTTGCAGCCGCAGGCAGGATCCGTGATCTGCGAGCCGGTAAGAAGGTGGACCTTTGTTCCATAATAAACGCCAAATCCGGCAAGTGTCCGGAAAACTGCAAGTATTGCGCCCAGTCGGCACACCATCAAACAGGAGCGGAAGTATATGATTTGCTGGATGAAGAAACAATCCTGGAACGAGCCCGCAAGATGGAAGTTGAAGGGGCCCACCGCTTTTCCCTGATAACCAGTGGCCGGGGAATAAGCGAGCAGGAATTGGTTAATGTCTTAGCTATTTATAAGCGTCTGGCCCGGGAAACGAAACTCAAGCTTTGTGCGTCTTTGGGCATAATTACTGAGGATACTGCCCGTAGGTTAAAAGAAGTTGGAGTAAGTCATTATCACCACAACCTGGAAACCTCGGAAAGCTATTTTCCCCAAATATGTACTACTCACAGTTATCAGGACCGGATTAATACGATCAAAGCCTGTCAGGCTGCCGACCTGGATGTCTGCAGCGGCGGGATTATTTCCATGGGTGAGACGATGAACCAGCGCCTGGAGATGGCTTTTACCTTAAGAGACCTGAATATCCGGTCCGTACCCATAAATATCCTCAATCCAATTGCAGGTACCGCTTTGGAAAAGGAGACTGTATTACCCCCAATGGAAATTTTACAAACGCTGGCAATTTTCCGCTTCATTTTACCGGAAGCAAGCCTGCGTTTTGCCGGCGGCCGGGAAAATGCCTTGGGCGACTTGCAGTCTTTAGGTTATCTGGCGGGGATGAATGCTGCTTTGGTAGGCAGTTATTTAACTACTCCCGGTCGTAACGTAGCCGAAGATATTAAAATGATCCGGGATATGGGGTTGGAAGTAACCGGCCAATGAGGCTTTTGTTGAAAAGAGCTGTACGAAAAAACACAGAAGGGAGCCAAGATATTTGCTTCCTTCTGTGTTTATGTTTCGGAAGGGAAGTATTATAGAAATTCATAAGTTCTTCATAATCAGTTGCTATTATTATTCAAGGGATGAAGGTGAGGTGATTTTTAAATTGAACCAATCGATTGATCAAACTAATTAATTCCAAAAACAGGAAATAAATTTGGAGGTATATTTATATGGGCGGAATGACTCATTATATGGAACTTTTAGCAACCAACCAACCCTGGAATTTGCTGATATTTATGGCGGTGCCTGTTATTTTTGCCGAGACACTTGCCATAACGGAATTAATTATCTTATTCTCGCGAAATTTTACCGGTATAACAAGAAAAATTAATCGGGCTGCAGGAATATTTGTTGGGATCTATTTTTTAGGGATTTTCTTATACCTGTTTACGACAGCGGTTATTCCTTTGACAACAAACGGGCAGTGGAGAGGAATTGCCGATGTTATCGCTGTTGGTTTTTATTTGTTAGGAATTATCCCGTTAGGAGGCATAACACTTCTGGAATTAGGGTGCTTCAGGAAAAACAAAACAGAAGAGGAAAGACTCGCGCTGCATGCGACCTTCGTTGGTATTTTCCTAGTTGTCGCCCACATAGCGATGATCTTTGGCATGTTAGACCCAAATTTATTGATGTCACATAGCGGCGCAGGCATGAAGATGTAAATAATATATCCTGAAAATAACACCCTCCGGGAGATGAAAGTGCCAAATATGAATAATTGTCCGGGTTACTGGAGACTCCTTTAGACGGGAGTCTCTTAGTAATTATCATAGGTCAAAGAATAATTACAGAACCAGGTTATGGTGGTGTGCTTAAGATGGTTTAAGGATTGACTACTTATTGAATGGCGGTATACTAAACTGGAGGTACGACCTATGTTGATGGCTGATCATATTCCTTTGTGGCGCGAATTGGCGGGATGGTCTGGGTTTTTATTCTCAGTATGATTGTCAGCATGCCTATCGTTATCCCGGCGGTGAAGAAAAGAATGCTTGGTTAAATGGTTGAAAAGAAACGAAGCGGAGGGAATAGTAATAGAGTTAAGTGGTGAGTCAGCGTTGGTAAGACCGGTTCCCCAAGAAAACGCCGTCAGGAGTTTTAGTCTGGGAAAAGAACTGGTAGAAATGAAGAACGAAATAAATGCTGTTGTTGGAGATAAGGTGATTTTCGAAGAGAATGAAGGGGGCATGTTAATTGCATCATTTATATTTTATATTCTCCCGCTCCTGCTAACTTTCTTTGGGGCAGTATTTGGATATAACATGTCAGAGATATTAAGGATCAAGGCAACGG
Organism: Desulfitobacteriaceae bacterium; assembly: GCA_035561335.1. GTDB lineage: Bacteria > Bacillota > Desulfitobacteriia > Desulfitobacteriales > Desulfitobacteriaceae > UBA2264. The sequence continues at coordinate 779 of DATMXV010000074.1, read as the reverse complement.
CAGCTGCAGTAGCCGGTGGGATATTCTTATTAATTATTTCACTGCTAATTATTAAATTATTCGATAAATCTGGCTGTGGCGGTGGGGATATATCTTGGTTATTTATTTGCAACCATGTTAAATACTCCCCGCTTGTTACCTATGATCATAGGCGGGCTTGTTTTAGTTCTATTAGCAATTTACGCTGTCAAACGACTTGATTTTGGCTTTAGTTGATGATCTGCCAATAATAATAAAAGTAATTAAATGAGATTTTAACTTCAGCGGAACTTATGCCGGTTAATCATTTGCTGGAATCATATCTTTAGATAAAGACAGGAGCGGTTATCATAACTGATAGCGCTCCTGTCTTTATCTGATAAACTTTAGTCCAATTATTTATTAGGGTTTAAATGTTTTACAAACGGTATCAGAAGAAGTTTGAGCTTTGCTGCTTTGGCAGTTCACCTCGATAGCATTGGCAGTGCAATGGTTATTGCTACCCCAGTAATGGCAGGAATCCACTGTACACTTCAAATTTTGCATCTAAAATCACCTCCGGGTATAAGATTCCCAAATTTTATGAGTTTAATTCCTATTGCTTTCAGATACAGCCAGCGTTTTTTCCTCTCAGTTAAATACTTCCGGCGATACATTTATTGCCGCCGATGCAACCAAAAAAGCCATAAGGGATATTAAATTAATTCATAAAATCTTCATAAAATCCTGCTAATATTTTGTTTAATAAATATAAATTATAACTTACAGGAGCCAGGAGAACAGAAATCTCTATTGTACTC
>DATMXV010000073.1:0-11276 GCA_035561335.1 Desulfitobacteriaceae bacterium | reverse complement strand
TTGTAGTTATTTCACTATATTGATTATTCGACAATTTTAGATTAATTTTGTCCATAATCATTTTCTTAACAACTTCTGTTGTCGTAATCATCAACTATATAGCCTTAATTGTCAACATCTTTATGTTGTTCGCAAAATATCCAATACTATATAATTTAATGAACAATATTAAACAAAATTGCCAGGAGTCCAGTAAAAAAATGGGGCTTTAGTCATGATAAAATACCAGTAGTTTACATGAAAAACTTGTCAATTTGATTATTCAGAAGATTTTGTTTATTTACGAGGAGAAATGGATGGATAGTTTTGATTTTCTCAACCACAATCCCCATTTAAAACAGATCTTAATGAAATCGAAACTGCCGGATATAATACCAGGTGGATTTTCCATTGCCACAGACGTAACCTGTGAAAGAATCATTCATAATCCGGTTACTGCTGAGTTTTTACGCATCGGGCCTTGGGAACAGTTATCTTTTTCTTCACCTGAACCACTCCCCGTGAAGGCATATCAAAATGGCAGGTTGTTTCCCGCCTCGAAAATGCCGATGCAGCAAGCGGCACAGTTTGGCAAAGTAATCGTCGGATGTGAAATAGAATTTGTCTGGGAAGATGGCATTTCTAAAATAGCCCGCTGGAATGCCATTCCATTACGGAACGAAAGCGGAATCATCTGCGGAAGTATTGCTACAATGAATGATATTACAGAAATAGTACATTTGGCAAGAGAACAGGAAATGAATATCACTGAATACAAAAAAACCGAAGAAAGGCTTGAGCGCAGGAACCGGAGGATAACTGAAATATTAAACAGTATCCAGGAAATTTTTTATGCTCTTGACCGTAACTGGAATTTCCTTTATGCCAGCAAGTCATTTACCTCGAAAACAGGTAAGGAACCAGAAAATTTTATCGGGAAAAACATATGGGATATGCTGCCAAAATATATTGGTACGGTTTTTGAGGAGAATGTCCGCTCTGTAATGAATAATGGAGAAGTACGACGATTTGAACTGGAGGATCAAGATGCCGGCTCATATTACCAGATGGCTGTCTTTCCTTCGCCGGAAGGAATTACACTACTGGGAACCGATATTACTGAACATAAAAAAACCGACGAATTCCTCAAGCAGAGCGAGCAGCATGCCCTTGCCCTGGTAGAGGAACTTAAAAAAGCTGACCAAAATAAAAACCGCTTTCTCAACAATCTTTCCCACGAACTGAGAAACCCGCTGGCTTCAATTATGATGAGCCTTTCTCTTCTTAAACGTGTCGCTCCGGATTCAGAACAAGCCTGGCAGGCAAATAATATCTTAGAAAGACAAACAATCCAGCTCTCCCGTCTGGTAGATGATTTGTTGGACATGACCCGTATTTCCCAGAATAAAATAGTTTTAAAGAAAGAGTTAGTTGAGCTGAATAATCTGGTTTCAAAAACGGCAGAAGACTATAAAACCATGTTCAACGAAAAAGAAGTCAACCTCAAAGCCGAAATATTTCCCGAACCCATCTATTTACCGGCTGATCCAAGCCGGTTGACACAAGTCATCGGAAATCTCCTGCATAATGCTCACAAGTTTACAAAACCCGGTGGTGAAACCCGGATAATTATATCCAAGTCCCAAACCAGTAATGAAGCGGTAATTGAGATTATAGATAACGGACTAGGGATCAAACCTGTTCTCCTGCCTGATTTATTTGAACCCTTCGTGCAAGCTGAAAATTCTTTGGACCACAGCCATGGGGGTCTGGGTTTAGGTTTAGCCATAGTCAAAGGTATAGTAGACTTGCATGGCGGAAATGTCAGCGCTGACAGCCAGGGTTTAGGTAAAGGGGCACAGTTTGCCATCCGCCTGCCTCTGCTGCAGGATAAAGATGACAAACAAAAGGAACACCTGCCAAAGAACGGGGAAATTAATCGTTCTCTCCGGATTATGGTTATTGATGATATTCCGGATGTGGTTGAAATCTTAAGTTCCTTGCTGCAGCTCCTGGGTCATGAAGTTACTTCTGCCGCTAACAGACCTGAAGGTTTGGCTAAAGTAATGAAATTCGCTCCGGAAGTAATTATTTGTGATATAGGTTTGCCTGAAATGAATGGTTATGAAATAGCCAGACATATTCGCAATGATCATAGTCTTAATAAGATATTCTTGATAGCTTTATCAGGTTATGCCCAGGCGGATGATTTGGCAACAGCTCTGGAATCAGGTTTTGACCGGCACCTGGCCAAACCGGTTGACTTGGAAACCCTGGAAAAAATCCTGACTGAAGTTCCCTGAAAATGATTGTCTCCTTATGATTAAAGCTATTGCCGCATAATGGTTCAGGGATAATGGAATAAAGGTTTTGGATCAATCCGGTTTATCAAATAGAAAAACCGCCAACTTTCGTCGACGGCAGATTTGGCAGTCTGTTTGCTGCCTTTGCGATGCTTAACCGAACAGATGAGGTGAATGGTTTGAAATATATGAGCTCTGGTTGAATATATGAGCTCCAACGAACCTTTATCAACAGATACCTTTCATTACCTTAAACTCCTGTTTCCCATTATCAATCCTCAGATAAGACCTTCATCTGGCAGGCATCCCTTACTCATCATTTACCGCCACTTAACTTCATTTCCATTCTTACTTCACTTAAATCCTCTCAGACTTTTGTGTTTCATAACATCCATGTTGTCAGCCCTGCGCTAAACTCTTTTCTCTGAACCCTTTCAGATATAGTGAATATTTAGTTCACCGGACCTTATCATCAGTTGTAATGTCCCGTTTCCGTTATCAGGCTCTGTAGGTTTCCGTCTTAGGAATTCCTTGGAGCTTGGTTAAATTTTACTAGATATTTCAGTTACCGTCAAAGCTTAAATATGGCTGTTTTTTATGGTTAGATTATTATTTCTGAATTTTTTGAATATTCTCTCTTTTTTCCTTATGATTATTCGTGATTACAGAGATTTCATTTGAAGACGATACATTCGAATCGGCAGAATAAAATTTGGATGCCGGCGTTGAAACTTTAGTCTGAGTTAACGTGCTATCTAGATTAGGAACGACCAGCTTATATAGGATAACGATAATTAATACTGTAGCCCCAAAGCTTTTGAAAGTTCTTATCAGGATGCTGCCAGTAGGATTAGTGAGTATTATTCGCAAGGAAGCCAGGAGATACCTCCAATGCAAGGCAATGTGAACACCGAAAAGTCCCAAACATCCGTAGGACACCCATTTATGCAGAGCATATAATAGTTCCTGTCTGCCGGAGGATCCAAAACCAAATATTACTTCCGAAATCATAATCCCGGTTAAAGTAATTGCAGCGACTGAAACGAGCAAAGCAGCGTTTAAAATATACATAAGTTTGGCTTTAAGTTTTAATCTTGAATTAAAGAGGTTTTTCGTAAGATTTTTAACCCAGGACCAGTTAAGTGAGATGTGAGCAGCAATCATACCAAATATAACCATTCCCACAATCTCATGATATACCAGTCCAGTCCAATGGATATCCAGCAAAGTTATAAACAATACTGCTATTACAAGATCAAGCATTACTTTGATTATTGTCTTTTGGTTCATTTTTCAACGCTCCTCCGCCAAACGGTTCTCTTACACTTGAATCTCCCTACGTTTAATTTTCATCCTTCTGATGGCGCCGCGGCAGCGGACTGGGAGTCTAATCATTATTTACTGAGATATTAAATAATTAAATTCTCATCTTTATTAAAACTTAACGATTAAAGGTACTATGGTTTTGCCTCTTTTAAGGTGATACTGAGTTCAAGCGCCTGATTTGCCCTCTCTACGACAAATTTGACTACATCCCCAACCTTGCGGGATTCAAGAATATTTTTTACTTCCGATTCAGTACTGACGTTCTTGCCATCGATACTGACAATCCTGTCTCCGGACCGAAAAGATGATGAGTTGGTAACTTCAGATATATAGACCCCCAATTCAGGGGCACGGTATTTCATGGCTGTCATTTCGTCCGAAATATCTAAGAATTCTACCCCAAGATCGATTCTGCCCGGAACATAACCGTAAGTAATAATTTGCTTTATAACATCTGTCACACTGTTAGTCGGAATTGCAAACCCAAGACCTTCAACATCCGACCCGCTGGATTTAGCATTTACAATTCCAATCAGTTCAGCCTTTCCATTGAACAACGCGCCCCCCGAGTTGCCAGGATTGATAGCCGCCGTGGTCTGAAGGAGTGTCATCTCTTCTCCGTCTATTGTAATCGTTCTGTTTAAGGCTGAAATGATACCCTCCGTCACTGTCCCTCCGAGCTGACCCAGCGGATTGCCGATAGCTACGGCAAGTTCGCCTACGACAAGAGCATCGGAATCGCCGAATGTTACGGCTTGCAAACCAGTTGCTGCGATCTTGAGGACAGCAATATCAGTTTGGGTATCGCGTCCGACAAGCGTAGCATTGTAGCTATCCCCGCTTGTCAGTCTGACAGTAATCTTGCCGGCGCCTTCAACAAGATGATTATTCGTAACAATATACCCATCACTTGAAACTATGACTCCGCTGCCCGCTCCCTCAGAGACAAACTGTCTTATCCTGTTACCGGAGGTTACGGTTTCAGTAGCGATTTCAACAACACTGTCTGTCGTCCGGGCAGCTATCTGTGGGATTGTCAACTCGTCTGTATTTGTACTGCCGGTTAAAATTATATCTGTCTGTTTGTTCGTACTTAAAGAATCAATACTAACCGCTGCTTGCGTACCGGACCGGTATGCAAAATCACTGACGCCACACCCGCTAAGTACCGAAAAACACAAGACGATTATCAGAAAAAATACCAGTATTTGTCTTCCATGTTTGTTCCCCATATATAATCCTCCTTTCGCATCTTAAGCAGCAACAGATCAGGCGCTCATTATCACGTTTGATAATCTCCGTTATAACTGACAAGGACCGCATTGTGAACACCGGTTGAGGCGGCAAGTTGATTAATAAAATCCGTTGACATCTCCTTTAACCTTACTTCCATAGTCAGTTCAATCCCTTTCGCTGATACGGTTTTGGACTTTACCATATGCTTTTTCACACTTCTGCTCACTGTATCCAGGACTCTCTTTTCCGCTTCTTGATTCTCACAGTCTATAATCAAGATAAATGGATTGTCCGTCGATTTTTTATTGGCAAACAGCGTCAGGATTATCCCGATAAATACTGAACCGCATACTGCCAGCAATATCATTCCGGAACCAATTACGATTCCGGCGGCGATTGCCCAGAATAAGAAGGCGATATCCATCGGCTCTTTGACAGCCGTTCTGAAACGGACAATAGAAAGCGCACCCACCATACCCAGCGATAAGACAACGTTTGAACTGATTGCCAGGATGATAAAGGTTGTAATTAAGGACATGGCAATGAGCGAAACCCCGAAGCCCGATGAATACATAACCCCGCTGAAGGTTTTTCTGTAAATCAGATAGATAAACAACCCTGTGACAAGGGCCAGTCCCAAAGCCAAGACCATATCAAGCGGAGAGAAGCTGGCTGTCATCTCCAGAAAGCTTGATTTAAAAATATTATCAAATGTCACTATTTTCTCCTCCTGTCAATTCGGTTTCCGGGTTCTTTAAACTCTTAAAATATTTCAGCCGAAAATTCTGCTTACAGCATACTTGGAAAAAGCGGTCGCTTTTCTGTTTTTCAGCTGGATAGCGACTCGGATAACATCCGGCAGAAATTCATCATATTTCACTTCCAGGATAATGACTTGGCCTGCATTGGTACGAATTGTCGGCAGATTTTGACAAAACAGATCTTTAGATTGGATTCCCGTTTGAATTGCAGTATCAATCGTAACTCTGACATTTCCCGGTTCATAGATGAAAGGCTCTCTGATGTAATCAACAATTGTTTTAGGTCTCAGTTGCTGATATTTCATCTTGGCGTAAAGCTCCAAAACCAAAGGATATTTGGAGTCTCTCATCCAGTCAATGTCTCCTGCGATCAGCTTTTCACACTCTGCCTTGGTCAGTGGTGCAGAAAGTTTATTTCCCAAACCGTTGACTTTTGTTTTTTTCTCCAGCTTAATAAAGGTTGTATTATCATTGTAATAGCGGATTCTGAATTTTTCCCTGTTGTTAATGCCGTAAAGTTTCTCTCTCAGGTTTTTGTCATCAGGAGTTTCAAAATAAAGGCTCCGGATTCGATATTTTCCGTCGGGGCCTGCATGCCGGTCCGGTCTGGCCACAAGTGATAGTCTGCGTTTTATTGCTATATAATCAGCCATGTTTATATAATGCTTATACTCATGCCTGAATTTCCTTTTTTTGTTATTCTTCATATTTATTTCCCCTTCCTGCGGAAAACATGGTGAATTCTTAAATACAAATCTTTTCTGGGCCAGATAGCTGAATAGAAACAAGATTGTCTCGGTGAGCAGTTTGGCATAAAATAAGGGTATATTTAATTGGAGATGGAGAATGCGCATAAGTTCATAATTCAAGGCCATTATTATGAATACAAGTGTAAAGTATTTTGCTAAACTTCGGGAATCGGGCCTATGGCCCTGAGCAAAAACAAAACCCTTATTTAAAGTATAATTAAAAATTGAGCTGCATACTCTCGCTCCTATTACGGAAAGTAATAAATTCTGATGTACATATTGGATAAGCAGCACTAAGGCAAAATCAAGGATTCCCGATAATACGGATGATGTACTGAATTTTAATATTGGGAGATAAACTTTAGCAGAATCTATAAATGTCCGGAAATGTGAGGAATGGTTATTATGGTAAACGGTATTAATATCTACCTCCTTGAAGGAATAGCCTTCCTTGTGAGCTTCAAGCAAAATATTCATTTCATACTCAAACCGGTCTCCCGGAACACGGCAAAGCCAGTCAAGCATATCGGCAGAATAACCACGCAGCCCGGTCTGGGTATCATAAATCCCTTGCCTGGTAGCAATAGAATAGACTATTCTGGTTACTATGTTTCCAAACCGGCTGCGTAGTGGGACTTTACCTGTAAAACGTCTGCGGCCAAGAATTACATGACCCTTTAATTCCTTAATCTTTTGGGCTATTTTTAAGATATCCTGCGCTAAATGCTGCCCATCACTATCGGCACAGACAACACCTTCATTTTCGCCGGCTTCCTTGATATAGCGGAATCCGGTTTTTAAGGCGCATCCTTTACCTTGGTTTGTCGGATGGGTCAAGACAGTGCAGCCATACTTTTTTACGGTTTCGAAAATTCCCCTGCAGGCATCCCCGCTCCCGTCATCCACGACAATTATCTTAAAATCACAGGCAGCCTTTATTTTCTCAATTAGTGCTATCAGTCTTAGGTCAGGTTCATATGCAGGGATCAGGATTGTCATTACTTTACCTCCTCCACGGCTCCAGGAATTCGCTTTGGTATTATCTATCACTTTCGCTCCGGTTTCTTATACTCTACAAGACTCTCCTTAAATGAACCTGAGATAAGGCTGAAATTAAGCTTAAACTTTTAGCTCTGATTACGGTCACTGTGGCCTTGCACCATTACGGGGCATCATGCTGCCGCCGCCATTTGGCCCTCCACCGCCGTTTTGTTGTTTGGTGGTTACACCGGATTCCAAAAGATAGATAAGCGAATCTGAAAGAGTAAAATCAATGATTTTACTGTCACCGGAGTAAAGGGTATAGGCAGAACCTACAGATAATTGGGGTGAAGAAATTACCACCGAACTATATTGTTTGGAAGGAGTAAAGGTTATGACAGTATTGCCGTCTTTATCTCTAAGGGTTATTGTGCTTGCTGCTGCCTGGACAGAGCTATAGTTCATAAGGATAGACGGTTGGGTATTGTTACTGGGAGCCTCAGCCATCCCGGAACTGCCGGATGCAACCAGAGTTCCGCCGCTTATGCTGAAACTGCTGTTATAATCAAGGGCCCCGTTATTATTTGAAATAGGGCCGTCAACATAGACAGTACCGCCTGTCATCTTAATGCTCCCGTTGGAATCGAGCCCGTCGCCATTGGCGTTCATGGCAATTTCACCGCCATTTATATTTAAAACCCCTGAATTGCTGTTGATATTAAAGCCGTCATCACTGGAGACAGTGTTAATTTTGCCGCCGTTAACCGTTATATTGGACCCCTCCAACCCCTCATATGAATTTTTAACTGTTATTTCACCATTTTCAATGAGCACCTTATTTTCAGCATGTATGCCGTCATCACCGCTTTGCAAGGTCAAAATCCCAGCATTTATGGTAATATTACTGTTACTGTGTACTGCATCTTCATAAGCTGAAACATTGATATCCCCGCCATTTATGAGAATTTCCTGTCCCGCTTTCAGGCCTTTTTTGCTTTCCTCACTACTCTCTGTATTGGAAGTTGCAGTTGTATTTGCTTGTCCGGGACGCCCGCCGAAGTTATTGCCATTACCGATACTTTTACCGGGATAACCGCCGCCGGAGTTAAGATTGATTTTTCCATCGTCAATTTGCAGTATTTTAACTGCCTGCAAACAATCATTGGCTGCGGTTACCGCAAACTGTCCGCTTTGAATTACAATATTTCCCTTACCCTCATCTGTTTCGTTTGTTGAGCGCAGGCCGTCTTTGCCGGCGGTTACAGTAATATTTCCGTTTTTAATAATCAGGCTGTCCTTGCCGACAATCCCGTCAGCCTTTGAATCTATAATCAAGGTACCGTCCGTTATTTTCAAGTCATCCTTGCCGGTAATTCCATCATTATAATCTGCTTTTACCGTTAAAGTGCCACTGCCTGTTATTGTCAGATCAGCTTTACTGAAAACAGCGGCAGATGGCTCGCCATCCTCATTTACAACAGCGCCGCTTCCAGCGGTAACTGAATTGTCAGTGCCATTTTCCAGGAGTATAGCCACCTTTTTTGCCCCTTTGATGTAGATTGGGGCGCTTGTCCGGCTTGTGATATTAGCCCCGTTTAAAACCAGAAATACCGTATTTGAATCGATTTCCTTATTGATATCAACAACAATACTCCCGTCCGCCATAGTACCGGTAATTTCATATATCCCTGAGGCAGAGATTGTAACAAGTGAACCTTGTACAGCTATGCCATCCCCTTTTACTGCAGCCGTGTTTCTGCTTAGACTAATTGTTTTATAACTGCTGTTTTTCCAGTCAAAATAATAATCGTCACTGTCGTAGCTTACGGAAACTGCATTTGCAGCAGCATTGCCTGAGTCCGGCGCCTGGGTGCTTTCTTTATTGGCGGCACAACCGCTTACTCCTGTGACCAGAAGCGTAAGGGATAAAATAACTCCAAGCAGTTTTTTCATGATTACCTTCTCCTTGTAAAAATTTTTATACTAACCCAGAGGTTTGGCACTTTGCTTCCTTCTCTTTTGATTTACAGCCAATATCGTCAGCAGAATCAGGCCGGATGCTATAAACAACCAACCGGCAACGGAGAATAAGACAACGTATGGTGAGTTTGTTCCGGCGATATCCAAAATTCCCTTCAGAAAACTGCCTGTTGTCAGAACCGCAATTCCGGAATTATACACATTGTAAAATACTCTGTAACCGGTAAACTGACAGATCCCTGGAAGCAAAAGTTCTATCAAGAGATAGAATAGTGTTCCTCCCAGTAAGGGATACAAGAACATCCAGGTCATGGCGGCAGAGCTTACTCCATGTCCGAAAACAGCATAGATATTGTCTATCGCAACAGCCAAGAGGGATATAATTAAATAAACCAATATTGTTTTTCTGATTCGCCGGTTCCGGCCTTTTTCCTTAATAGCCAATATAGACAATATCACTTACCTCTCTCTCTTTGGCATTTCTGCCGTCGGTAGGATTATTGATTACTTTACCGTTAAAGTACATTGTTGAGGATCCTCCGCCATCCAAATTATAGGCTGCAGCACAACCTCTTTCCTTAAATTCCCGGGCAAGTTCAAGAAGGGATAGCCCTTCGCTCTCGCTGGTGCGCCCATCAGATACAATAATTACATAGTGCAAAGCCGAAACCTGACCAATTGCCGTTCTGGGATTGCTTTTTTGGGATTGTGAAACTTCACTGCCGCTGTCTACAGTAATTTGACCATCTTCTACCAGGGCAGGCCCAAATGAAAATATCTGCCGTATACTTTCCGGATGCAAAGATTCCACGCTCACTTGATTTTCATGAATTATTGAGAAATTCCCCTCTTCATTTATTACTAACGCCTCATCGTCTGCGACTTTCCTGGCAGCAGCACGATAAAGCACACCATTGCGCAATACATACCCTTCACTCCTAAATCCATAATAATCCCCGTTTACAGCAAAAATAGCATTGTTAACTTCAGCAATTTCAGACGTTGTCTCCTTGATATTGCGGCCGTACGTACTGCCCGCCAGTGCTGTTTTCAAATAGGATGCCTCTGTGATCTGCACATCGGCTATATATATCGTTGAGTTATATTCATGAACTGTTTCAATTGTAATTTTTATGTTCTCATCCTCATATGAATTGTCATTGACAATAGGAGCTGATTGAGCTTGGGACGATATTTCTGTTTTTACGGCAGCCTGTGATTCAACGACTGTAAACGATTTGGGAATCACAAAACTATCCAACAGCACAAATGCAAATGTTCCTGTTAATATCAGTGAAATTACAAGCGCCCATCTATAGGGCTTTAAAAAAAATCCTTTCATATCCAACAATGCACTCCTCTTATTGAAACATTTTTCTGAATAGCTTGAAGAATATGAGAAGAAATCACAGATGAGATCAGAATGGAATACTTCAAATCATTCAAATAATCTTCTTTAATCCGGTATTGATTTTGCAATTTAGTAATCAATATTTGAAGGCTTTCCTTAGTAATATTGGATAAAGTCTGTAAGCTGAAATTTGAAACAGAATTTAAAGAAGCCTTCTGATGGAGGATGGATTCATATTTCAGATGTTTAGATCCTGAATTTGGAGAATCCAATCTCCAACGCAAACTGTGAGGTAATGTAAAGAAGTCAGAAAGGAAATGACAGATAACGCCCATTTGCATACTTACATATTTTCTTTTAATCGGATTATCAAAAACAGAAGCCGGAAGACAACACAATGACAATATGCTATTGACGACAAAATTTAAGCTTTCTAACTGATAATGGGGTTTTACTATTAAGTTCGGGGTAATATCGGGTTTGATATTTCCCCAGATAAAACCTGATTTATCAAAATAATAGTTCTGTTTTTGCAGATGCATTATTGTTTGCTGTGCTACAATTTTATGAGTTAAGATAAACATACTTCACTTCCTTCATTACTTAATGT
>DATMXV010000072.1:0-2110 GCA_035561335.1 Desulfitobacteriaceae bacterium | reverse complement strand
TCGGTCCGGGCCTTTGCCTCCGGCTTCCTTCAGATTCCACCTCACGATGGACACCTTTGCCGTTCGACTAGCACTTCCTACTACCAAGCGTGCAGCGGACTTTCACCGCCAAGTTATTGCCCATGTCGGGCGCACTAAAATTAGCCCTCAATGTTTAAATAAATCATTGAGGGCTTTAACTAACGTTTAAGCTGAATTTATCAAGACAGTATTTTCCTGAGTTCGATAAGCCCTTCCTCAGCACTTTCAACCTCAAAGTCAAATTTTTTAAAAACGGCAAGCATGGATTTGTTTTGCGTGTGAACTGATGCAGTAAAGCTTAAAAGACCATTCTTACGGGCTATATAAGTAAGATAGTCAAGCAATACAGTACCAATTCCCTTATTTTGATAATTTTCCCTGGTGGCAAAGGAAACTTCTGCAGAATAGTCAGTTTCATTGATGTGATATTGCCCTATACCTACAACTTTTTCACTTTCTCTCTGCGGGATTACGGCCAGAATTAAGATCCCTTTATCACAGTCAATTGTCGTAAATTCCTGTAGGCGTTCATGCGGCATATCTTTACGCGCGGAAAGAAACCTCAGGAACATACTTTTATCTGAAAGTGTATAAAAGAAATCTTTTAATAAAGGTTCATCACATATCTTTACCGGCCTCAGATACACTTCCAGTCCGTTTTTTGTAGTTTTATAGGTTTCAAGTTCCTCGATGTAACTGCCTTTCTTGTCCAGGTTAACAATCTGATCACCATAAATCAGGTTTTGCTTTTTGGCCTCTTCAAGCAGCCACGGTCTGAATTTAGGATGGGCAATATTTATTAATTCCATTGCCCTTTCCCGAATGCTTTTGCCATGCAGATAAGCAATCCCGTATTCAGTGACTACGTATCTGACATCACCCCTGTGTAGGCTAATACCGGCGCCTTCCCTAAGAAAAGGCACTATTTTGGAAACTGTTTCTCCTCGAGCAGTTGATTTCATGGCCAGGATTGTTTTCCCTCTTTTTGCCTGGAGTGCACCTCTCATGAAATTGGCATGTCCCCCTGTTCCACCAAAGAATTTCTTGCCCAGGGACTCAGCTGTTGCCTGTCCTGTCAAATCGATTTCCAAAGCTGTATTTATAGCCGTCATATTTTCCTGTTGGGAAATATATACAGGATTGTTGGTGTAATCAATCCTTCTGAACTCTATAGCAGGATTATCGTCAATAAATTTATAGGTCTCTTTATTCCCCATACAAAATGAGGCTACTGTTTTACCCTTGTCAAAAGTTTTTTTGCTATTATCAATAATTCCTTTCTTCATTAAATAGACAATGCCGTCAGTTAGTAGCTCCGTATGCACACCTAGATGTTTTTTATTACAGAGATTTGCTAAAATTGCGTTGGGAATATTTCCATAACCAACCTGAATAGTATCACCATTCTGAATCAGGCGCGCCACATACTTGCCAATCTGCATTGCAATCTCACTGTCTTTCTCAGGTATATACTCCGGTAAAGGCTCATCATAGGGGATAATAAAGTCGATATCATCAATATGAATAAAACCGTCCCCATGGACCCGGGGCATATTAGCATTAACCTGCGCAATGATCAGATTAGCATTTTCTACAGCGGCTTTAACTATATCAACACTGACTCCTAAACTTAAAAAGCCTTGTTTATCCGGGAAGGAGGCCTGAATCAGAGCCACATCAATTGGGACAACCTTACGGTCAAACAAGTCAGGTATATCGGAGAGGAATACAGGGGTGAAATCCGCTTGTCCCTTATTAATAGCTCTTCTGACGTTAGGCCCGATAAAAAAGGTATTTAACCTGAAATTGTATTTGTATTTTTCATCAACATATGGAGCGATATCAAAAGTCCAGACATGAAATACTTCAGTATCAAAAAAAGCCTTGGGATTTCTTTTCGTATATTCTACAAGGGATCTTATTAGATATCTTGGTTCTCCACAGCCGGTACCGATAAATATCCTGTTACCGCGGTGTATATTGCTGAATACGATATCTTCCCCTGTAAATTTCTTTGGATAAAGCTTTTTCATTTCATCCAAAACATCCCTTTTATTACCCTGATTCATCTTACACACCTCCCGATAAC
>DATMXV010000071.1:0-3555 GCA_035561335.1 Desulfitobacteriaceae bacterium | reverse complement strand
ATATTTAAGTTCCGGCAAATTGTTTTGAATAATGTCCTAAAAGCAAATTTTCGCTTATTGTTATTTAAGATAATATATTCTGTAGTGTCTATGCTTCACCTGTTAGGCTTTGATTTTCATGGAGGAAAATACAAATCAGGGTATTGTACTCTAAACTAAAATATACTAATTTTTAGGAGGCTGTATGGAGATAATAACACAATTAATGGATTTTGTTATACACATTGACCGCCATTTAGCTGAGATAATCCAAAACTATGGAACATGGGCATATTTAATCCTGTTTATTATAATTTTCTCTGAAACCGGTTTGGTTGTTACGCCGTTCTTGCCCGGTGATTCAATGCTTTTTGTCGTTGGGGCTTTATGTACGACCGGAGCTTTAAATATTAATCTTGCAATCTTGCTCCTGATTATCGCGGCTGTCGTTGGAAATACTCTGAATTATTTTATCGGAAAAATGATAGGGGAGAGAATAATGGAAAGCCGCAAGAACCGGTTTGTCAAGAAAGAGTATATAGGAAAGGCCCAGGCGTTTTATGATAAATATGGAGGAAAGGCAATTTTTCTATCAAGGTTTTTACCCATCCTGCGAACCTTTGCCCCTTTTGTAGCTGGAATAGGCAAAATGAGTTTTGATAAATTTTCCATGTACAATATAGCGGGGGCTGCCGCCTGGGTGTTGGTTTTTATGCTTGGTGGATTCTTTTTTGGCAATATCCCTATAGTTAAGGAAAATTTAACATATGTAATATTCGGAATAATATTTGTCTCGTTGTTACCTGCTGTTATTACGGGACTGAAGGTAAAAAAGGAAGAAATGAAGGTTATTATCCCTGAAGAGTGATAATATTCAGAGCTTTCAAATAAAAAATGGGCTGAACGGATACCGGGTTCAGCCCGTTTGGTTATCTTTCCTGAGTCTCCATAGGGGAGGGGTACTTTATGTTCTCCACAGATAAAAAAGTCAGGTATGCGTTTTTATCGATTTTATCAAATACTACCCTGATAATTATTAAAGTGATAGCGGGCATCTTAAGCGGGTCGGTAAGTATTATTTCTGAAGCCATACATTCAGGGATGGACCTGGCGGCATCAATGATCGCATTTTTTTCTGTCAGGCAGTCAACTAAACCTGCTGACAGGGAACATCCCTACGGCCATGGAAAAATTGAGAATATTTCCGGGATGGCGGAAGGACTTTTAATTTTTGTGGCGGCAGCAATGATTATTATTGAGGCCTTAAAGAAAATCTACAAACCTGTGGAAATTGAACAGGCGACTGTTGCAATTATAGTTATGCTGATCTCGGCACTTGTAAACTTTTTTATAGCGAGGAAGTTATACCAGGTTTCCCGGGAAGAGGATTCTATGGCCCTCAGAGCCGATGCCCTCCACCTGAAAACTGATGTTTATACATCTCTGGGAGTAGGCCTTGGGATTTTGCTGATAAAATTAACGGGGATCCATATCCTTGATCCAATTATCGCCATGCTTGTCGCTTTGCTCATTATTATGGAAGCATATAAACTATGCAAAAATGCTTATGACTATCTTCTGGATACCAAGCTGACAGATGCAGAGGTTATTAAAATAGAAAAGATTATCTGCCAATATAACGATAAAATCAAGGATTTTCACAAGATCAAGACACGAAAATCCGGGAATATGAAACACATTGATTTTCATATTACGGTAGATCCACAGCTTACCGTAGCGGAATCACACAAAATTATTGGCTGCCTGAAAAAGGATATGGCTGAAGAATTTAAATATACCCGGGTTAGTGTGCACGTAGACCCGCAAAGAGAAGAAGAACAACAGAATATTCCTTAATCCTTTCGTTCCAGCCATTTCAGGATAAAATAGTTAACCAGTCCTATGAGCACCATAATCCCCAAAAAAACAGGATAGGTAATCTTCCAGTTTTCCGGTCCGGTCATCATGGACCACTCCGACATTCCGCCAATCCCGGTAATCAAAGTAAGAGGCATGAAGATCGTGGTTATTAAGGTCAGCCTTCTTACAGAATAATTCGTATTATTTGCCGCTATGGCAATATCATTATTAAGCATCGCCAGATTTGTTTGAATGAGGTTTGTTACCATTTCCCGGTAAATCTCCGTAAGCTCGAAAAACTTGGTGAGGTGATCGTAGATATCATTATAATGGATGATGACCTTATCCGGGATTATATCAATATCATTGCGGCAGATTTTAACCAGGATCTCCCTTTCGTGAAACAGGCTTTTCCTCAGGGTCATAAGGGAATGGCGTGTTCCCTGAAGCAAGGCGTGATCGAAGGCATTATGATTTTCGGACATAGTATCTTCCAGATTGGCAAGGTCGTCACCAACTGCTTCAATTACCGTAAATTTCCGGTCAACAAGGTAATCCAGTATAATCTGCATTGCATACGCTGACCCTAATTTGGCATTTCGCATCTCCTTTTCGATGAGAGCCTTATATTTTCTGGTAAAATCAGGATTATTAATTCCCGCCTTTGTTACGGTAATCAGGAAATTTTCACCAAGAATCAAATTAGCTTCATTAATAATCACTTTTTTGTTTGAATATAAAAATGTATTTAATAGAATATGCACATATGTTTCATGTTCGTCAATCTTGGGAATCTGGTAGTCATCCAGACAATCCTCCAAAGTCAGATAGTGAATTCCCAGGGGCTTAACTAAGAGTGCGAGATTGTCCTCTGAGGGAGCATAATAATCCAGCCAAAGGTATCCTCCCGCTTCAGGATTCAGCTTTGCAAGACCTTCTTCAAGGGTATTCAGGTTCTCAATTAGCCCGGTCTGATAAATAAAATACAGGTCAAATCCTGCCATTCCGATATCACTCCCATCATATTTAAATATTTTACCATATTTGCAGCCGGGTTGCTTATAACAAACAGACAAGGGATCTGAGACAATGAAATAGCAGGAAAAGCATGAAGTTACTCCCGGAAAAATAAAAAAACCGCCAAAACTGCTTTTTGCGTAACTGGCGATACTCCCTTGAGAAATATGTAAATAAGAGCACGTAATGATCTTCCCTGACACCAATACAGATAGCTGATTACCCAGTTATGATCTTCCGAACATAATTAAGCAGGTCGCAACCCATAATGATGATTCGTTCGACCTTGCAGGATATCTACCCAGCTATATATAACCTCCCGGCTATATATAACCGGCTTCTTACACATGCATATACCTGCTGATATAGGACTGAGTAAGAAAACTCAACACCCGGCAAAATCTTAGCTCGACCCTTTACGATAAGCCGGGACCTTAAAACAATCGCCTGGACTGCAGTAAAGCCTTTCCCCACCGCAAAAAATCTTCCCTCCGACTATATACAAGCGTTGCCACCTGCAGATAATCTTTGGCCGACCCATATATACCCAATTTAAGATGAGCATAGATAAATCTTGGCTCAACCATTACGTACCCTTATGATTGTAGGTTACTCTTTTCCACTTTACATTATGTAGGTAAATTCAGGGATCAATTCTCTGATTAAACGTGTGAAGGAATATTACAATGACTTATAGAA
>DATMXV010000070.1:0-9257 GCA_035561335.1 Desulfitobacteriaceae bacterium | reverse complement strand
TTAAAAAACCCGAGTCCGGTATCGGCAAAAGCCGGGATTCCCAGGACGGCCAATTCTTCCAGGAAGGTGTCGGACCATTTTTTGGTAGTACGCAGGAGGATAACGATATCCCGGTACTCGACCGGGCGGTATTCCTGAAGTTCTTGATCGAAAACGCAGAACATCCTGCCCTGCTCATCGGGCTGCCTGAGTTCCCCAATCCGTTTGGCCGCCAGCCGGGCTTCGCACTGGATATTGTCCAGTATCTCCTCATCATCCGGGGCATCTTCCGGGACAGCTTCATCAATATCCTGTCCTTCAGCTCCGTACCCCTCTTCGCTCCGGGGTTCTTCCGGAGAATCATCTTCTTCCCCTGCCTCCGTCTGAATCAGATGGAACTCCGTTTCCCCGCCGACCAGCTTGGTCTCTGTCTCATTCCCGGCAAAAACAGCTCCCGGATTCAAGGCTTCAAGCTCCGTATAATCCAGTTCTCCCACAGCGGCCGACATGATCTGGCCAAAAATAAAATTAACGGCCGTCACTATCTCTGTCCGGCTGCGGAAATTCCTGAGCAGGAGGATTTTCCGCCGGGGACCTCCCTGTTCCTGGGAATAAGTATTGTATTTTTCGAGAAACAATTCCGGTTTGGCCTGCCTGAACCTGTAGATGCTCTGCTTGACATCCCCGACCAGGAATACATTAGGCGGCCCGGGTTCGTCCCGGGAAATCAGCTTGATAATAATTTCCTGGACCAGATTGCTGTCCTGGTATTCGTCCACAAAAATTTCCCGGAAACGTTCTTTATAACCCAGGGCAACCGCCGAGGGCCTTACCTCTCCCTGTTCATCCTCTGCCGCGAGGATTTTCAGGCAGAAATGTTCCAGATCATTGAAATCGACAAGCGCTTTTTTGCTTTTCCTGGCCGCATACCTGGCGCTGAAATCCAGCGCCAGCCTTACCAGGCGCTTCAGCCTGGGGTACATGGTCTTCAGGTCCTCAAGGGTTTCTGCGGAATCAGCGGTAAGCAGCTTTGTTTTCAGGTGCTTGATCCGGGCTTTGACATCGTCCCGGATTTTTTTTACCGTTTCCTGTTTGGCCTTGTCAGCCTCTCGGCCTGCTTTCGGCAGATTGCGGAATTCCAGTTTATGCAGCATCCGGAACGCCCGGTCCCAGCTCAGCTTGTTTTTTGCGGAGAAAACCTTGATCAGGACTGCCAAATTAGCCAGGTCCTCCGAAAAAACCGGCAGGTACTTCTCCAACCCCCGGCCGGCTTCCAATATCCCGATTGCCCTGCTCATTCTCTCTGCCAGCCCCTCAAGCTCACAAAGCACAGACTGCAGCAGGACTTGCCCCCAGGGGGTTCCGCCAAAATCCGCCCCCGGTTCAACCTTAAACCTTTCCAGCATTTCCGCCAGCCATTTTTCCGGCCAGGGACTGCTTTGAATAAAATGGTATAGATTCAGGACTATTTCCTGTAAGGCCTGGTCATCCCGGTTGCCGCCATAGCATTCCAGCAATTCCAGGAACTCCTGGGTCCGGCTTTCTTTGGTTTCATTATCTTTGATTTCAGTATTTTTAGTTTCACTATCTGTACTGTCTATATTTTCGCTATCTGTACTTTCACTATCTTTGGTTTCACTGTCTTCACTTTCACTGTCTTTAGTTTCACTATCTGTGCTTTCGCTATCTTCACTTTCATATTGGTCTTCGAACAGTTCCTTTAAAACCTCCAGCTTCAGCAAGGCTGCTTCGGTTTCATCAGCGATCCGGAAACCGGGGTCAAGCTTGAGACTTGGAAAATTCCCCCGGATTACCTCCAGGCAAAAAGAGTGAATTGTGGTGATGCTGGCTTTATTTAATAAGGACAACTGCCTCTGCAGGGCCGGGGAACCTGGATTCTGCTCCAGGACTGCGGTGATCGCTTCGCCAATCCTTTTCCTCATCTCCGTGGCCGCGGCATTGGTAAAGGTCACGACCAGCAAGCGGTCTATATCTGCCGGATCTGCCGGATCCGTGATTTTGCGGATAATTCTTTCCACCAGGACAGCGGTTTTCCCGGCGCCTGCCGCGGCCGCCACCAGAAGGGTACAGTTTTTTTCCGTTATCGCCTGCCATTGTTCCGGTGTCCATTCAGTTTTCCCCATGACTCTCCCCTTCCTTTGCCCCGGAGGATTCGGCCAGCAAGCTCCAGACCTCTTCATCCTTCCGCTCATAGATAGTTTTATAAGTATTTTCTTCCCGGGCGGGATCAAACTGACAGACTGCGGCGTAACTGCAATAACTGCAGGAGGTAATTGCTTTTTTCCGGTAGGGCCTGATGGCCGCATTCCCCTGCATGATTTCGCTGCCTAATTTCCGGAGAAGCCTGCTGACATAGCGGCGCAGCAGCCTGAACTGCTCCAGGGAAGCAGCTGAGGATTTGCCTAAAACCCCGCCCTTGTTAATCCTTGCCGGGATAATCAGGGATGCTCCGTCAATCTGGCTATCCATGGCCTTAACCAGCTGCACATCAGCCAGAAGCAAGCCTTTCATTTTAAGCTGCTTCATAATTGCCAGTTCAATTTCTTCTTCCCTGATTTTACCCTGTTCTTTGACCATTGGATCATCTAAGCGGAAATACAGGATTCCGCCCGGCAGAACAGGCGGGGTGACATCCAGGCCGCAATTCTGCCCCAGGGCGTCCAGATAGGTAAGCAGCTGCAGCTGCAGGCCATAGAAGACATCCGACAGTTTGAAATCTTTGGCCCCTGATTTATAGTCAATAATCCGCAGGTAGGTGCCTTCGGCTGTCCTGGAAGCATCCACCCGGTCAATCCGGCCGGTCAAACGGACCTTTTCCCCGGATTCCAGCTCGATAATAATGGGAGGCAATTGGCCCCCGTCGCCAAAATCCAGTTCATAGCCAAGCGGCTCGAAGCTGCTGCGCCGGATATGTTCGGCAATCAGCCAGACTGCCCGGGCAATCACCCGTTTCAGCCTCAAAGTAAGGGCCGTATATCTTTTGGAGGCGGCTAAACCTGAACCCTGCATCTTTTCCAGCATTTCCTGGATAATTTCCCCGACTTTGCTGTCAGACCATTCCCGCGCAAGTTTCCTCCAGGAAAGGTTTTGCCGGACAACCTCAGCGGAGAACCTTTCCAGCACAGCATGCATAAACGTCCCGACATCGGGCGCATTTAAGCGGTAGATTTTGCGGTCTTTGGCCCCCAGGCCATACCGGACAAAATAAGCAAAAGGACAGGAGCTGAACTGCTCCAGCCTGGAGACACTGGAATAGGCCGGGTCCCCGTAAAGGGCCGTAATTTTAGTTTTACTGACCGGCAGGGAAAGATTTTTATAGCGGAAAGCCGCTCGGACTGACTCACATCTGAGCTGCCAGTCCTCCCGGCCGGCAAACCAGCGGTATACTTCCGGCCACAAAGGCCGCAGGTCCCGGCCCCCGGCTTTGCGGCGAAAAGCAGCCACCATTTCGCGGAAAGCCGGGGCCTTACCGCTGACAAGTTCCAATTCAGCCTGTGCTGATTCCGGCTTGAGGATATTGCTTGTTTCCGTGATGGCCGGAAAGAGCTTGCGCAGCCTGGCAATAAGCAAAGACGGCCTCAGGGTCCGCCCTTCATGGTCGGCGATCGGCCAGCTCAGGCGCAGGAAGCTGCCGCCGGTTGTCAAAGCCCTGTAGACTTGGTATTGTTCATCAAAGATTTTACTTCTGGTATCACCGGCCAGTTCCAGGCCGGCCTTGTTCAGGGCTGCCCTCTCCAGATCGGAAAGAATGCCTTCTTCGGCCGCTGCCGCCGGAAATACCCCGTCATTCGTCCCCAGGATATAGAGGGCTTTGACCTCGGGACTGCGGGAACGGTCCACGCTCCCGACCAGTACCTGGTCCAGGGCGGCAGGAATCAGACCCAGTTTATACTCGCCCAGGCCGATTTTTAAGATATTCGCAAACCTCTCCAGCCCGAAAGTTTCTTTTCCCATAACCTCCACCGTCTGATCAAATACCTCCATGACTATATTCCAGACTTGCGAAGCCTCACTGGCCAGACTCAGCTGCCCGCTGTTTTTAAAACGCTCGATCAGGGCTTCGATGCTTGCGGACACCCCAAGCTCACAGAGGAAATCATACAAGGCACTGCAGAATTCCGCGGCTTTTCTCCGGCCCTTCGTTTGCCGGCGGAAATTGAGCAGCGGTCCGCAAACGGCAGCCTTAATCCGGTTAATTTCCTCTAGTCCTTTCCCGGGAGCCTCCCTGTCCTTTTCTTCAGGGATAAAGCCGGGGCTCATTGTCCAGTCCTGACCGTTTGTCCAGCGGCTGCCCCTGATGCCGCAGGCCAGAACATAATTTTCCAGTTGGTCAATACTCCCCTGTTCTATTCCTGTCAGTCCTGTTTTCAGGTAGCGGAACACGGCTTCATAAGACCAGTTTTCAATAAAGATATCCATCATGGACAGCAAGAGCCTGACCAGGGGATGATTAGATATTTCAACTTTCTGATCAATAAAACAGGGAATCTCATAGTCGGCAAAGATTACCTCTATCTGCCTTTGATAATCGGCAAGATTTCTTACCACCACCGCTATGTCGCGATAGCGCAGGCCCTTGTCCCTGCAGAGGCGGACAATATCCCTGGCGGCAGCTTCAATCTCCGAAAAGATATTGACTGCTGAAAACAAGGAGATATCCAAGGTTTTTTCCCGATATATTTGAGAGGGATAGGCATAGAGATTCTGCTCCAGGTGAGCAAGTTCTGGACTGCTTTGGAACCGGAACAAAGGCCCGCTTAAAATAACAGGGGGGTCGGTCTCAATCCCCAGTTCCCGGGCTATTTTTATTAATCTCCGGTATGTCCTTTTGACTGCGGCAAAGACATCGGTTTCCTCCAGGTCCCCGGCTCCCTCCAGCCGGTCGCAGCCTAAACTGATATTCACCCGTTCCGCCCTTAGCAGCAGTTGGGCAATAAGCTTGTACTCCTGGGGAGTAAACCCGCTGAATCCATCAAGCCAGATTTCCGCTCCGGCATACATATCTGTCAGGTTTAACTTTTCCGCAGCCAGGGTCAGGTCATCATCGGAATCACTGTAGCTCCCGGCCAGGGTTTTTTCATAAGCGGCATAGACGGCCTGGATCTCCAGGAGCTTAGCTTGCAAAGGATTGTCTTCAGCCAGATCTGCGCAGCTGTGAGCCAATTTTTCCGGAGTTATGTCATATTGCTTAAACTCAGTGAATAAAGCAGTTAAAGTATTCACAAATCCTTGGCGGTCTGCCGCGTTGGCAAATACCTTAAGATCGTTCTTCATTTTATCGAGGATCCTGTAAACAATCATGGATTTGCCGGCGGCATGGATATGGGGATAAGTAATACCCCCGACCTCATTAAATATCCTGAAGGCCAGCCGCCGGAAGCTTAAAACTTCGGTTTTCAGGATCCCCCCGCTCTCCAGGACGGCAATCAGGTTCTTTTCCGCCTGAAAACTGAACTGCTCCGGAACGAGCAAAACCAAAGGCTGGACGCCGCTCCTGATTTTTGTTTTAAGTTCATGCAGGCAATAGGATGTTTTCCCGCTGCCCGCTCGGCCACAGATAAATCTTAAACTCATCTTGCTTACTCCATCTCTCATTTACTGCCCGGTTTCTGAATTATTTCCTAATTTGCATTATAGCATTGTCCGCTGACAATAATATAATCAGGATAAGAAAATATTTCCTTAATTCAACCTGATTCAGCTGCTAGGCCATTGCTTTGTTTCAGCCCGCCAACTAAAATATTACCTGACGGGCGAACAGCGTTTTCGGAATATCCAATAGTTGCCAAACAACAGTTGCCAAGATTATATAAAGCCGGAGGTGAGTTATCATGGAACAGGAAAAATCAGCCGCCAAAAAACGCCTGCTTCTGTTTATTACGCTGACCATAGTCATTACCTGGATTGTGTTTTTACTGATACCTGTCTGCGGACTAACCTATGGCAGCGGTTTGTCAATCATAATTCTCGCTGCCGCCATGTTTGTCCCTGCGTTCTGCAATATCCTGACAAGGCTGATAACAAAAGAAGGCTTTGGTAATATGTATCTGCGCCCGCACTTTAAGGGGCATTGGAAACATTATCTGTTTGTTTATTTCGGCCCTGCCGCCTTCTTGTTTTTGAGCGCAGCGATTTATTTTCTGATTTTCCCCGGCTCCTTTGACCCGGAGCTTACAGTTTTGAAAGAAACCGTCGCCGGCCAAGGGACACTGGGACTCTCTGTGAACGGGCTCCTGCTCATCTCTGTTTTGCAGGTCATAATTCTCGGACCAGTGATCAATATTATTCCGACGCTGGGTGAAGAACTTGGCTGGAGAGGATATCTGCTGCCAAAACTACGCCTGTTTTTAGGCGACAGGGCCGCCTTGGCCGTGACCGGCGTTATCTGGGGCATCTGGCATATGCCGGTCATTGTGATGGGACATAATTACGGGACCGGCTATGGGGGCTATCCCTGGCTCGGCATCTTGGCGATGACCGTCTTTTGTTTATGGCTGGGTGTTATTGAAGGCTATATAGCCATCAAACTGGAGAGCGTAATTCCTGCCGCTATGATCCATTCGGCTGTAAACGCCGGCGCCGGACTCCCCTATTATTTGCTGAAAGGCGATTATAACCCCTTGCTCGGTCCGGCGATTACCGGCTTTATCGGAGGACTGCCGCTTGCAGTCTTAGCTGTCATCCTGCTGATAAAAGCAGGCAAGAAAACGTTTTCAGACAAAAGCGCTGAGCAACAGCAAGCTTGAGCGCCGGAGTTGATCTAAGACTCTTGTCAAGGCAAAGAATTAAAAAATAAGATTAAAAAGGTCTGATTTCGATATTCAACCGGAGTCGGACCTCTTATTTTTCTGTAAATTTTTCCTGTAAACTTTCCTGTAAACTTTTCTGCAATCTTTTCTGTAATCCCGGCCTAATTGCCATTATGTCCCATAACAAAAATATCTTCTCTGGAAATAACCCGAATTTCTGCGTTCACATATGCTGTTGTCAGGGGGTGAATAGTTTGCGCACACTCAGGCAAGGTTCCGAGGGCAGTGATGTCATGGAGATCCAGAGCCTTTTGCTGAAGCTGGGATATAGTCCCGGGGCAATTGACGGGGTTTTTGGCAAGCGGACAAAGGAAGTTGTGCAACAGTTTCAGAGCAACAATGGTTTACCTGCCGATGGCATCATCGGTCCTCAGACAAACAAGGTTTTAGGGGAATTTCTGCTCGGTTTCGATAATTACACTATTAGATTCGGGGATACCCTGAGCAGAATTGCCCGCAAGTACCACATTAAACTTCAGCAGTTGCTTACGGCGAACCCGGGGGTCAAGCCCCTTTGGCTCCAAATCGGTCAGGTGATTAAAGTACCATACGCTTTCGATGTGGTGGATACCAATCTTGACTATACCTACGAAATTATGGCGCGGGATATTCAGGGCCTGCAAAACAGATATCCCTTTATCGAGGTCGGGACAGCCGGCAAAAGTGTGCTGGGCAAGAATTTGTATACCCTAAAACTGGGAAGCGGCCCGGCAGAAGTTTTCTATAACGGCGCTCATCATGCCCTGGAATGGATCACAGCACCATTGTTAATGAAGTTTATTGAAAATTTCGCCAAAGCTTATAGTGAAGGACGCCAGCTGCGCGGTTATGATCTGCAAGATATTTGGCGGCAGAATACGATCTATATCATGCCCATGGTCAATCCTGACGGAGTTGACCTGGTTATTAACGGCTTGCAAAAAGATAATCCCTTTTCTGAGCAGTTACTGGCCTGGAACAAGGGCCGCATGAACTTTGGCTCTGTCTGGGAGGCCAACATCAGGGGGGTGGACCTGAACCACAACTATGACGCTGCCTGGGAGCTTTCCAAACAGGCCGAGCCTGCTTACAATGTTCACGGTCCGGGGCCGACAAGGTATTCGGGGCCGTATCCTGAGTCGGAACCGGAGACAAAAACCGTAGTTCAGTTTACCGGCAACCATAACTTCAGACTGGTGCTCGCCTACCATAGCCAGGGTGAGGTAATCTACTGGACCTATCAGGACAAGACCCCGCCTCAGGCGGAGAGTATTGCCCGCTTATTCTCCCGGGTCAGCGGCTATACCATGGCAGAACCAACCGGGATTACTTCCTTTGCCGGCTACAAAGATTGGTTCATTGATAAGTTCCGAAAACCCGGTTTTACAGTTGAAGTTGGCTCGGGGGAAAATCCGCTGCCGCTTTCCCAGTTTCCCAAAATCTATCAGGATAATGAAGAAATCCTCCTGGTAGCCCCGATAGCCGCCCGCTCAATTTAAATTCAAAATCTGCATAATCACTTTGTACTTCCGGAAGTGGAGCTCAACACTCCATTAATCTCTTTTCGTGCGCCCTTATATCAGATCCTTGAATATTTAAGAAAATATCATTAAAACCAAAAAGAGGAAGCCCTTTGCCCAGGCTCCCTACTTTCATAATTAAAACAGTCTTGTAGTTATTTTGAGGCTCCCCGTTCTGCCATCTCATTTATCTATGGTCATGAGGCCAAAGTGCAGAGTTTCAATTTCCAACTATTTGAACAGAGTTTTCACCATCTTCGATTTCCAAACTTTTCGGAACACGAATATAGACAATCTTCGACCTAGAATAAGTCCTCTGACCTTTTTCATCACCTATATTTCGCTTTTTGAATTGAGCTACAGTAAAGTCGGCATTATATCGTTTGAAATCCAGGACCTGTTGTTTGGCTGATTCAAAAAACAATGTCCCATTTTGATATGAGATAATAGGAGGTAAAACCAGCTTTGTAAAATCAACATCTCCAATTAATTGAGCTGTGACATAAGTACTAACTTCAATTTCTCCGTCATCAACATCCTTTCTGTCGATAAAAATTTGATAGTACACATTAGACGATCTCTGAAACGCCAGTTTCTTACTGTCTATTTTATAGGTATGGCTGCTGTTCTGATATAATCCTTTTTGCTTATTTAAATCTCCAACAAGGGGTTTATGATTATACAAATCATCCATTGCCTCTTGTGATAGTGTTTCTATTTTATTTAGCTCCGCAACTACAATTGATTTGCTGAAATCTTCGTGCGGCAGCAAAAATAATAGCGGAACAACTATGATTAAAACTCCAAGATATATACCTGCTGCCAAGAAACTTCTTCTCCAGGATATAAGAGCGCTGATTTTAGGTTTGATTAGCGGTACAATAAACCTTATGACAATAATAATCAGAATAAGAAAAATTATTAGTGGAAGCAGTATTTGATATATCGA
>DATMXV010000069.1:0-8834 GCA_035561335.1 Desulfitobacteriaceae bacterium | reverse complement strand
TGCCTAAGTATATAGAAAAAAATTATTGGTATAAAGATTCCGATCAGGAGAAAACTCATTATTTTGAATATGAAGAAATTACTGATACAGGTATTAAGACTGCTGAACTAACCGTATGGGAAGATAAGCTTCTCTGATGTGTACATTTTTTCCTCCTTTTTAATTCGTGCAGAGTATTTACAATGCACATATTTTGTGCCATACTGAATATACTAAGGCAAGGGAGATGATATTTATGGCCGATACAACGAATATAAGCATCCGCCTGGACGTTGAGCTTAAAAAACAGGCTGAGCAGCTTTTTTCCGAGCTCGGGATGAACATGACGACTGCCTTTAATATTTTCCTGCGTCAGGCTGTTCGTCAGCAGCGAATTCCTTTTGACGTCGCACTTGAGATGCCGAATGCCGAAACGATTGCTGCGATGGAAGAAGCCGACCGCATCAGCCGCGACCCTTCGGCTAAAAGCTACACCGACGTCGAACAGATGATGAAGGAGCTTTTAGCCGATGTATGAAGTTAAGTCGACCAGCCGTTTTAAGCGTGATTTGAAGTTTGTTCAGCGCAGAGGCTATGATATGCGCCTGCTTACGTCTGTCATTCAAACGTTGGCTTCCGGAAAGCCTCTTCCTGAAAAGCATAAGGATCATGCGTTAAGCGGCGTTTGGTCAAAGCATCGGGAATGTCATGTCACACCGGATTGGCTGCTCATTTATAAGGTAGAGGATGACATTCTCGTTTTGACTCTTACCCGCACCGGAACGCACAACGATTTATTTGGTTGACGGGAATTTTATATCTAAAACATTAAGAGAGACACTATCATTTAGATAATGCCTCTCTTGTTGCTTTTCCAGGTCTTAAGCAGAAAACCTCTCATTATTAATGGTAATATTTCTGTTCCATATTCTTTCTCTCTTCGGAAAAGGCTTGGCTTAATCTGTAGAGGGTCCTTTCCAAATCTATCCGGTATATGGTGACACTATCCGGACTTAAAACCTCTATTTTCCGAAATTCAGGTTTCAGAAGCAAGGGAACCAAATCCTCAATATTTTCCAGACGCAGGGTTAACAAAACCGGGGCATAGGCTATATCCTGCAAGCGGCGTCCGGTTATTTCATCTATGGAATATATATCTATGCTTAAATCCACATCTTCAAGCACTACCCCTTGCAAAGGCACATTCCGCAGCATTGCTACCTGCCGCTCCCTCACTAATTCGGCAACCTGTTCTTTAGTCTTTCCGCCGAAAAAAAACTGACCATTACGTTTCTCTCCACGAAAATCCAGCCTTACACGTACTCTGATGTACTCAGTAAGCAACTCATCGCCAATTTTAATCTTCATCTGAATTAATCACACTCTTTCTCTTCCTTTTTATGACTTTAACCATTTGTAAAGCCATTTAATTTATATCTAAGTATAATATTAAAGACCTGTCTGATGATAAAGCTCCCGGACCTCACGTGGAGTAAGCTCCCTGAACTGACCGGATTTTAAACCGGTATCCGTCAGGGGGCCAAAACGTATTCTTTCTAATTTAATCACCGGGAAACCGGCGGCGGAACACATGCGCCTGATCTGGCGGTTTCTCCCTTCATGAATGGTTATCTCCAGGACCCTTGGATTGCTGCCTTGGGAGTCCCTGTACCTGCGGACCTGGGCCGGAGCAGTCATTCCATCCTCCAACAATACCCCTTGACGCAAAATCCTTATTGTGCGGGAATCAACCGCTTCCTTAAACCATACCCGGTAAGTCTTGTCCACTCCATAACCGGGATGCAGCAAACGGTAGGCCAATTCCCCGTCATTTGTCAGCAGCAGTAAACCGGAAGTATCATAATCCAATCTGCCCACAGGATACACCCGTACCGATAAACCCTGCAAAATATCCAGAACTGTCTTCCGGCCTCGCGGGTCACTGGCACTGGTTATAACCCCCGGGGGTTTATTTAGCAAATAATAATGAAATTCTTCACCTTGCCGGACGGGTTTGCCGTCAATTTCAATTTTGTCCCTGGACCCAACCTTAGTCCCTAAAGTCACAACCTTGGACCCGTTAACCCTGACTCTGCCTTCCAGAATCATTTGTTCGGCATGACGTCTGGAAGCAACTCCTGCCCTGGCCAGAAATTTCTGCAGTCTTATGGGAGATTGTTCCTGAGACTGTCCCTTAGTGTCACAAACTGTAATCACCTTAATTCATCATTATTTTAATACATAAAACAAACAAGTCAAGGAATATTACCCAGCAGGTATACCCCTGGTCCGATCTCCGGATAATCGGCCGCAATAGTTTGCCAGAATTGCGGTGTACGCTCACTCTTAGGCAAACGGACAAAATATTGGGCCGGTAAAGCTTCCAATTGGGCGAGGGCCTTCTGATCATCAGCCTCAGTCAAACGAAAACCAACCCGTCCGGCATAGTAAAAAGTCATTGGCGGATGATCACTTAGAACAATGCTGCTCCGGAGAGGAGTATTCTGCTTTATCCACTCTGCCTGTATCAAATAGCTGTGATCACAGACATATTTTGGGGGCAGAATCTGGACAGTGTAGAAACAAAGTAAGCAAACAAAGATCATCCCTCCCACTGTACCCGGAATATCAGAGATAAAATCAAAGGCCAGAGCACATAATATGGCTGCCAGGGGCATTACCGGAAGCAAATAATAGTCCAAAGGAATCCGGCTGCAGACAATCACCACATAAAGAAAACAGGCCAGCAGCCAAACAACCAGCCCTGAACGGGCCAAAGAAGGAGAAAACACCAACCTCAAGCCGCCTGCTGAAGTAATCAGGATAACCAGGAAGGAAAAACCGCTCCCGCTTAGATTTTTCCTTAATTCGTCCCAAAAAAACGCTTTAGCCTGGACTACCTGGCCTGAAAAAATCCCTGAGACAAATTGCGAATTGTTTTCAGAACCAAAATGAACCCAAGTATAGTATACCACAGGCAAAAACAAAGCAAGAAGTGAATAAATCATCATACTGCGCAGTCCTGAACGGCGCCAAGGCCAAAATCCCAGGAACAAGGCAACAGGAAAAAGCATAAGCTGGGGAAGTTTGGCTAAAATTGCTGCGGCAAGCAGGAGCCCCGCCCCCAGGAGTTTGCCCAATTTCGGTGCGCTGCGCCAGCGCCAGAGAAGATCCAAAGCCCAAATACTGAAAAACTGGGCTACCGGCTCCGGCATAACTACCCTGCCATAATAAACGCTTAACGGCATAACAGCATAGACAGCAGCCGCTAAAAGGGCAACCCGTCCGGAAAAAATCCTGGCGGTTAAATCATAAATCCCCCAAACAGTTAAGACTGAAAAAATTACCGACCACAAACGCCCCCAAACATCAGCCCACCCCAATACCGACCAGGTCCAGGCCAAGAGGTACGGTAAAAACGGAAATTCCAATTCAACCTTTTGCGGGACAACTCCATCATAACTTAAATGCGGGAAAAAAACTTCCGGAAAGTCCGTCAGCTGCCCCGACATATATGTTGCCATCGCCGCAGTATCCGCCTGTCTCCAGGCCTGGTCATCCAAAAGCGGATTGTTGATTCCTTTGAGACGAAGTAATAAGGCTGAGATTAAGATCCCGGCTAAAATAAGGCCTTTTATTCCTCTGCCCATTCCATTTTTTCTACGGGCTTATGTTTCAGATGATAAATAATTTGCCCATATCCCCAGATTGTTGTCCAGATCTTCATCTTACTGGCCCCTTCTTTTCTTTCATAATGAAGCTGCAGGGGCACCTCGGAAAGCTGCTTGCAAAGGGGGGCTAATTTTAGCAGTAATTCCGCCATCCCGGCAAAACTGGAATTTTCAATTAGTTTTTCCCCGTATTCATTAAAACCCCTCTGCAGGATACTTAAACGGTAAGCCCTGTACCCACTGGAGTAATCCTTAATGCCTTCAATCGGAAAAAAGAATTGCATAACTTTTCCCGCCCCCCAGGAAAGGAGCTTACGTCCGAAATTCAGGCCGATCTGTTCAGCTCCTTCTGCATAACGGGAAGCGACAACCAAATCCGACCCGGCAGAAATCCCGGCGCAAAGAAGTGGTATCCTGTCAGCCGGATGAGTATTATCGGCATCCATTGTAACAACTATCTCCTGTAATTCATCTTCCTGTCCTGTTCCGCTAAAGTTTACGCTCCTGTCAGTCAGGATCCTGGCAAACCCGCTTTTCAAAGCCCGGCTTAAACCCTTATTTTGTCCATGTTCCACTATATCAAGATTGGGACATCGGACCGCAAAATCCCTGAGGACCTGCAAGGTGGAATCTGTGCTTCCATCGTCAACTGCCACAATGCAATGGGGAAGATGGTTACAGGTATTTTCAATATCCGCCAGTAAATCAGGAAGAGCCTGTTCTTCATTATAAGCCGGTAATAAGATATAAAGCATACTAGCCACGCCCCCTCTCGGTTCTTTGTTAGTATGCCCTCTGTCTGTCTAATTCATAATTCATAATGCTGAATGCATAATCCTGACTTTTAGTTGTGCATGGTGAATTATGTTATAAGTTGTTGATTGATTTAGATTATGCATTGTGAATTGTGCATTATGCATTTTACTGAAATGTTCTGCTGACAATCCAGACCGAAGCAAGCAAACCAACAAAGTCCGCAAGGAGACCCAGTTTTAAGGCATAACGATATTTTGCTATTCCTACAGAACCAAAATAAACCGTTAAGACAAAAAAAGTAGTATCCGTACTGCCCTGGAGAGTAGAGGCTAAACGCCCAATAAAAGAATCCGGACCATATTGATTGATAAGCTGGGTAGCAACTCCAAGGGCGCCGGACCCGCTCAAAGGACGCATCACAGCCAGTGGGATAATCGCTGTGAGATCAGAGTTTAGGCCAAAGCGGATAAATACCGGCTGTAAAAAACAGGCTATAATTTCCAAAGCGCCGGAATCCACAAAAACCTTGATGGCAACCAGCATCCCAATTAAAAACGGAAGGATCCGCACTCCGGTCTTGAATCCTTCTTCCGCACCTGTTACAAATGTTTCATAAACCGGGACCTTGCGCAGATAAGCTACTACCGGAATAATCAGTAAAAGCAAGGGGATCGCCCAACGGGAAATCTCTGCAATAACCTTCATTTTTCCCTCCCCCAATACACGCTTTCCAGATCAGTTTCTTGCTCCCGTCCGCCGACGGATCAGAAAATCTGTAATAATCGCTACTGTCATGGCACAACCGGTGGCAAAAATGGTTGTCCCGATAATCTCGGTTGGGTTAGCGGAATGCGCCTTCAGCCGCACCCCGATAATTGTGGCCGGTATTAAGGTCAGACAAGAGGTATTTAAGGCTAAAAAAGTTATCATAGCAGGACTGGCAACTTCCGGATTGGGATTTTCTTTTTGCAGTTCCTGCATAGCCTTAAGCCCGAAGGGAGTGGCGGCGTTGCCCAGTCCCAGGATATTAGCGCTTAAGTTTAAGATTATTGCGCCCAGGGCCGGGCTCCCGGCTTTAAGAGTAGGAAATAACAGTCGGATCAAAGGACCAAGTATCCGGGCCAGAACCCTGATAAGTCCGCCTTCTTCGGCAAGCTTCATAAGCCCCAGCCATAAACTCATTACCCCTATCAATTCAATGGCAACTTCCACTCCCAGTTCCGCGGCTTTAAGCGCCGAAGCAGTAACCACTTCTATCCGGCCGGTCACTCCGGCTACAATTATGCCGCAGACCAACATCAAGAGCCAAATAAGGTTAAGCATTATTTACCCCCTTGTCCCATATGTATGTCTGAATTTATAACAATAGACCAGGGGTAAAAGTAAATTAATTGCCGGATAAAACTGCAAACTAAAAAAGGGCCGGCGGAAAACAGGTTCCGACACAGCCCTTTTTTAGTCAACAACATTCAATGTGTTTGATTAGCGGTGGTGACAACTATTTTATCAGCAGTTTTCTTATTAAACAAATGGGATACCTTATCGAATACATCCGGAACTATATCAATAATCCGCTCAACTACTGCATTACTATCTACCGGAAGCAATCTTACCTGGCCATTTCCTACTACCAGAAACGCTACCGGTTGGACGGAAACTCCAGCTCCGCTTCCGCCGCCGAAAGGTAATCCAGCCTCTTCATTGTCCTGATTTTGGTCTTTTTTCCCCTGATCTTCTTTTTGTCCCTCCAATGAGGCAAACTCACTTCCTCCGGCTGCAAAACCGCAAGCGACTTTAGATACGGGAATAATTACCGAGCCGTCCGGAGTTTCTACGGCATCTCCAACAATAGTGTTGACATCAACCATTTGCTGAATGCTTTCCATAGCCGTTTTCATGAGAGTTTCGATTGGGTGGTTCCCCATCTGCCTACCCCCTTCGTGTATGTTGAAATGTCCGTAATAATTTTATACCAGCAATGATAATATGACCCATACGCAGCTTAAATATACAATGAATTTCACAAGAAAAACCCGGTTTTTGAAATTGAGGAATTATCTGAATATGAGGGTGATTTGTATCCATTGTAACCTGACGGTTTAACCGGGCCAGGAAAGAACCCGTAATTGC
This sequence comes from Desulfitobacteriaceae bacterium, assembly GCA_035561335.1. GTDB lineage: Bacteria > Bacillota > Desulfitobacteriia > Desulfitobacteriales > Desulfitobacteriaceae > UBA2264. The sequence goes on along the minus strand of DATMXV010000069.1, from coordinate 2,298 downwards.
CCAGAGGCTCCCCGTATACAAAGCTGTCTTAACCGGATCGGGAAAACCAATTTCAAAATGCCAGTTTAAAGAAGTACAGTGGATGCCCCGGTAAAAATTATGTTTAATTTTCTCCAGTTTTAACAAGATTCCCGGGATTTGGGGCCAAAGCCGGTATAAAAACCCCCCTCGCCAAAAACGGAAGCGAATCCGTTGCTTACCCTTAATGCTTGAACCTGTTCCCGGCTGGACCTTCTGCCCGATCTCCAGTTCCGGTCCTTCATCCCAGTTTAACTGAAAAGCAGGCAAGATTACAGTAAACTTCCATAAACCGTACAGGGCCTTCATAGATATATCGAGATGATCTTCCTTTTCATTTTTGATATACCGGAAATCAACCGCTGCCTTGATGGCCAGACTTATCAGCAGCCAAATCAGTCCGGCCAAAATAAACGCCAGGATTCGCACCCTATCACCCCAAATCAGACGTCAATAGAATACCCTTCCCGTTATTGCCAAACTTTATACATATTCTAATTGAATAAATCAGGAAAAACCGTAATATCATTGGGGGGTTGGAACTTCTTTCTAAATAGTCCAGGTCCCAAAATAGACGGGCGTTGAAACGGTGTCTGGTTGACCTTCTCCCTGTAAAGCATTTAATATCCCGACGGCGTCCTGCCTGGCTTTAGCTGTTTTCAAATCGGCATAAGCAATCATTTTCACTCCGTCAAAAGCAAACAGGTAAAATACAGCGTCATCTGTTTTAAAGTTGTGGATCTGATAGATTAGAAACTCTATCTTTTTGCCTGTATATTGCGCCAAGATAGCTTTCTGACCCGCCAGTTCTTTGACGGGAGGATTCGCTGCGAACTTATCCGATAGGATTACAAAGAAATTCATACCGCTGTTCAAGGTGATTTCACGGTCATCCCCGATCACGGAATAGACCTGCTCATCTTTCTCCCTATTTTGTTTTTGTCCTTCGCTGTAAAACTCTTCCGTATTTTTTATGGCGGAAACCTTGTCAAGATAATTGGTAAAGGAAGCAAGGCTGCCCGCCGCCTCTTTCACCGTAGCATCCGTAAAATATTCCATTCCGAAACGGTCATTTAAATTATCCCGGTTGTAATACGTCCCGGCAAAATCGCCGTACGGATCGTAAAGCCTGAAAAAAATCTCTCTGGCATTGGGAATCAAACTGAACATCACGGCCACGTTTTTGTTCCAACCGGTCGTAATATGATCGGCAAAACGATAGTTGGCCCGGCTGTCGACTTCATAATTTACCGTAATTCCATAAGGTTCACTATCCGTTTTAAGCTCAATAGATTTCACGAATAAATCGGTGTAATCAAGCGTGCGGACTAGCGCCGACACCTTAGAATTATCGCCGGTATACGTTCCCTTATATTGATACAATTTTTCGGCATAGCCACCCGACTTACCGGGGTCGCCTTTCTCCGCACTCGTTGTGTTCTCCTGTGTATTGCCGCAAGCGGCCATTAGACAGCTGACGCCCGCCAGTGCCAAAATAAGTAGAATTAGCCATATACCTTTCTTTTTTTTCATTTCAGCCATTCTCTCCTTTCTGCGGCTAAAGCCGGGCAAAACCGTCGTACCGAAATATAACCTTCCAGAAGTACAGCAACACCTGTGGCTTTATCAAGAACCGCCCCATAGCCCGTATCGTCATAATGGGCGCTGATAACAATGATGTTTTGACTGGCGCCCTGTTTTGGTTTCTACACAAAGACACGGCTCTACATATATGAAATTGATTTAAAATGATGCTTTATTTATATTTATGGGAAGATACTGAACGGCTATCCTGTCTTCCGGCTTTTTATCCACGAGATAAATAATCATCATGAAAAACCATTCCAACGGCTTCATTAAAAGATAGATGATATCTGCACTGACTGAATGAACAATATGTTTGGACAGAGGATAGCCATACTTATCATAAATGCTTCGGATAAGGCGATGTCCTTTAGGTATCCGCTCCTGGATGATTTGTTCAAAAGCATTGGCTATACAAAGTTGTCTGTTCACTACAATTTTTGTTTCACACCGAATCCCATATCGCAATGGCTTCACGAGTCGCCGTGGAATTGTCAAATTCAGTTTAGTGCCTAAACTCGTAATTTTGGCAAAAAGCCGGGATGTTAAGTATAATGGGGTGAAGTCAAGGGAAAGGTGGAGATTTTCCAGCGATTTATGCTGGAAAATACTACCTGACCTTGACGAACATACTTTAAAAATAATGGAAAGGGGTCTTGCGACACATTTTGGAGCAAGGCCTTGATTATCCAATTT
>DATMXV010000068.1:0-2429 GCA_035561335.1 Desulfitobacteriaceae bacterium | reverse complement strand
TTGCTTTTAATAATTAATAAAGTATATTTAGTAATTATATGTTGAGTTGCTATGACCATAGGGATATATTTGGACGCTTAGTATGAAAAAATTATAGACAGGAGATGAAAAATTATGTTATGGAAATGTTCTGTTTGTGGTTATACTCATCAGGGAAGCGAGGCGCCTGAATATTGTCCCAAATGTGGAGCACCAAAAGACAAATTTAATGCTATAGCTGATGAAGATGCCAAAAAAATCTATGATTCAGACCGGACAAATGATATTCACATGGAAATTATTGCTTTGGCTATGAAAATTAAAGATTTAGCAGAAGAAGGAATAAAAATTAATCTTGACCCTCCTTGTGTTGCCTTGTTTAAACAAGCTAAAGATGAAGCTTGGGTTATCAAGCAAAGAAGTAAAGCTGAAATCGTAGGGCATATTAGTAAGGGAAAATGGTAAAATTAAAACTGAGAGTCCGGATAGGGGGCTCTCTTTTTTTAAATACAAATAGACAGGGGAGGGCAATTGGTTATTTTGAGTTATAAAATCCAGTAAATAAAGGAGCTGATCTTAGATGAGCGAGGGTCTTAAAATTTTAGGGTTCAGTGGTAGTCTGCGGCGTAATTCTTACAACAGTGCTGCCTTGAGAGCCGCAAAGGAATTACTTCCGGAAGGGACAAGCCTTGAGATTGCCGATTTATCAATGATTCCGTTTTTTAATGAGGATGTGGAAGCAGAAGGCTTTCCTCAAGTGGTAGAGGATTTTAAAAATAAAATTGCCGCTGCCGATGCCATCTTAATCGCAACCCCTGAGTACAATTACTCGATACCGCCGGTCTTAAAAAATGCTTTGGACTGGGCTTCCAGGGGGGAGGCAAAACCGCTGAACGGCAAGCCTACGGCGATCATGAGTGCTTCACCCAGTATTTTTGGCGGAGCCCGTGCCCAGTATCACCTGCGCCAGGTTTGTGTAGTACTCAATCTTCAGACGCTTAATAGACCAGAGGTTTTTATAATGAATGCCGACTCGAAATTTGACACCGAAGGAAAACTGACCGATGAATTTACCCGAAATGCTATAGACAAATTATTGCAGGCATTGGTCGACAAAGTTATGATGAAAAAAACGTAAAACAGAGGGCCGGTATTAAAACAGGAAGAGAGATCATCGTAAATATGAGTGGATATTATCAGGCAAAATGGAAGCCGGGAAAGGCAAAATTACAAAAAGTATTTGAAGGGTGAGGAGAGATCATGGAAAAAACCGGGCAAACCCCAAAAATCAGCATAGTTAATGATGGGCCATATATCGTAACAGGCGGGGTGCCTTTGGCAGAAATAATAATTGTCCCGAAGGGAAAGGGTTATGAATTGAAAGCAGGACGTGCTCTGCCGCAGTCTGAACAATATACCCTGTGCCGCTGCGGCAATTCAAAAAATGCCCCTTTCTGTGATGGTTCCCATATTGAGACAGGTTTCATTGGGACTGAACTTGCCTCAAGAACCAATTATGAAGACAGGGCAAAATTGCAGGTAGGTTCTACTGTTGATCTGTTAGATGATTACAGATGTGCCTTTGTCCGTCTCTGTCATAGAGAAAACGGCGATGCGTGGGAACTTACCCGAAACTCTGATAATGAAGATAATAGAAAGGAAGCAATCCAGGCAGCCAGTGATTGCCCGGCGGGGAGACTGGTAGCGGTAGACAAAAACGGAAAAAGGATCGAGCCTGTATATGAGCCGGCTATTGAAATCATCCAGGACCCCGAGAGAGGGGTAAGTGCAGGGATTTTTGTCAAAGGCAAGATCCCGCTTGAATCGGCAGAAGGATTTACTTATGAGGTGAGAAACCGCTATGTTCTTTGCCGTTGCGGCGAGTCAATCAACAAACCGTTTTGTGATACCAGGCATGTTCGCACAGGATTCACAGATAAGTTGGGCGAATAATTTCCACCTTGTGGCTTGCTCCTAAGAAAAACTAATTTCCGGAGAGGTGACAAATATTATGAAATATGTGTTTATCTGTTATCCCGGATGCACAACCTGTCAAAAAGCAAAAAAGTGGCTGAATGAGAAGGGGATTGATTATGAGGAGAGACACATTGCCGAGCAGGCTCCTACCGTCGCAGAGCTTAAAGAGTGGCAGTACAAGACCGGTCTGCCGCTGAAAAAGTTTTTTAACAGCAGTGGGCGGTTGTATCGCTCTCTGAAGCTGGCAGAGAAACTTCCTGCAATGAATGAAGATGAACAGTATGCCTTATTGGCAAGTGACGGCATGTTGGTAAAACGGCCGATTCTTGTTGGTAATAAGGCAGTGTTGCTAGGATTTAAGCCTGTTGAATGGGAGGGATTGCAAAATCCTTTATGAAAAAGAAACCCCCTTTTGTTTGTATAGTAAACAAAAGGGGAAAGCAATAATAAATATTTTTATTAATTTTTAACCC
>DATMXV010000067.1:0-4005 GCA_035561335.1 Desulfitobacteriaceae bacterium | reverse complement strand
GTTTGATGAAAGAGAATTTGATAAAACGGATGATGAAATGCCTGAAATTCTAAAGAAGAAGATAAAGAAAAACCTGAATAAAAAAATCAGAAGCAGAAGCTATATCAAGGCAGCAAAAAGAAGTTCAGTCGCTGCAGCGGTATTACTGGTCCTGTTAATAGGAGCTGGGGCCGTTTCACCTACTTTGGCTAAGAATATTCCGATTGTTAATTCCATATTCCAGATACTCAATAATAAATTCGGGTACTTCGAAGAGTATATTCCCTATTCCCAACTGGTGGATAAAAGCGTCACAGATAATGGGATAACGCTTACCATTAATGAAGCTTTAGCAGACGATGTCAAGCTGATTTTAGGGTATACCATCAAAAGCAACAGTAAAATTCAGGGTTTACAAGTCGTAGGGTTAATGAGATTTTTGAAGATTAACGGCAGTACAGCCGGAGGAGGAAGCAGTGCTGGGGAGTATCTTGACGACACAACATTTGTAGGCATTGATAGGATATCCTATCATTCTCAGTCATCCTCAAATCAATTGAAGGTTGATTTAAATGTCGATGATATTATGGGGATAAAGGGTAAATGGAATTTTTCCTTTACAGTATCGAAAGCTGAGCTGGTAAAAAAGACAACGGTATTTAAGCCTACCAATAAGGTAGATTTGCCGGAAGGCATTGTGACGGTAGATAAAATCGTGTTTACACCGATAGACAGTACAATTTATTTTAGTGGAAATTACAAGGATAAAAACGCTGAAACGAGAGCAATGCATGCTGTCTTTTACAGATGGTTTATTTTTGATGATCAAGGTACAGAGCTTTCTTCAGAAGGCGGCAGTTGGGGCGGAAATGCCGACTTACCTTATGGTAAGGATTTCAAAGGAACAGCCCAATTTCAAAAAGTAAAGAACATTCCCCAGTATCTTACGGTAATCCCGTGCAGGTATAAGGTTACCAACGGCGACGGTGTAAGTGAGAATCTGAAAACCGGTGAAGAGACTTCTATTATTGAAACAAAGAATCCCAGCGAAAGCTCACAAGTTATCAACGGTAATTATCCAATTGAGCTATCCCAGGGGAAGATGGGTAAGCTGATCATCAAGGACATTACAACCGAAAGCGGGGAAACTGTTATCCGCTATACGGCTGAGGGTAAAGCCCCCTATTTTCAGGGAAGCAGTTTACATGTGAAAAATGCTGCTGGGGAATATGTGACACCAAAAAGATATGACATCAGAAGGGATGAGGAACACCCGAATGATTTTACGATGGTATTCCCGGCCCTTGATTTAAGCAAACAGTACAGTGTAGGTACATTTCAGTTCGAAAACATAGAGTTCATGGAAGATTTGAAATTCAAGATCGAGCTTAATCAATAACCGGTGTTTTGAAGGAAATACTTGTTAATTTGTAGAAATAATATACATTATTGTTACCAGAAACTGAAAGGATATGATTATTGGGGAGTTGGATTCCGACTAATTATTTTTTTAATTCTAAGGTGAAGGATGTTTGGACATGCTTGCCAAGATTCAGTCCATCTATCAACATAATTCCATTTTTTGATATTTTGAGGGGGTTTGAGCAAAGCCATTTTTCGTTTGCATTTAAGCTAAAACTTTTACTCAGGAACCTTCTTGGTAATTTTTTATTACTACTTCCCCTGGATTTTTTCTTACCGATGTTTTGGGTTAAGTTAAGGTCTTTTAAAAGAACATTGACAATAGGCGCTCTAATTTCGGTGTCAATAGAGACAGCTCAATATTTATTGGTTTACTTAGGATTAAGTGTCGGAAGGGCATCAGATATTGATGATTTGATCCTCAATACTGTTGGCGTAATATTTGGATACCTGATATTTGAATCCATTTCATTCGGTTTAAGTTACATTCACAAGTTTAGAGGCTTGAATAAACAAATTTAGTATTTCTCTGGGGCCCATATCCCATCAGATAACGATATTCACGAAACTGGAGGATGATGAATATGGTTGAGACGCTTCGTAAATGCCCAGAGTTTATCGGAAAGGATAAAGTGATTATCCGCTCATCCATGGGCGGATAATTATCCAGGTTCGCTAAACTGCCATTTAAAGCGGGATTACATGAATACTGAACTTCTGCTAATTTCAGATAAGGCTAACAATTGAGCAGTTGGATATTTCCAACTCAAGTTTATATATATATTCGATATTGACCGAAACGGTTTAGGGTGCTATGCTGGTATCGACCGATTCGGTTGACGGGACATTGAGGTGAGTTCTTTGGAGAAATTTTATAATCTGCCTATTGAGAAACAGAACAATATTATTGATGCGTCGCTCAAATCTTTCGGTACTAATGGTTATAAGAAAACATCCATAAGCGACATCGCTAATGCTGCGGGGATTTCAAAAGCGATGATATTTCATTATTTCGGGACCAAAAAAGCATTGTACTTATACCTGATTAATTATTGTTGCAGCATCATGATGAAGGAAGTTGATGAACATTTTGATAACACGGTCACCGACTTCTTTGACAGAATTATGCTATCAACTAAAACCGAAATTTCTGTTATGAAAAAACACCCGGCAATCCCCTTGTTTTTAAAAAGTATTTATTTTGAAAATGATCAAGCCGTAAAAGCTGATATCAAAGCCATTTTGACGATGGGTGAAGATTTTCGGAACAAGATCGCGTTTGAGGGCATGGATAGCTCAAAATTTAAAGACAATGTTGACCCGAAACTTGTTTTGAAAATGCTTACTCTGCTTGCAGATGGATTTACCAGGCAAATATCAAACATTGATTTTGACAGCTTACTTAAAGAATTTGCAGAATATATGAATTTACTTAAAAACAACCTCTATAAAGAGGAATATCTAAAATAGTTCAGGCGGGATGAATGAAAATAAGGGAGGCGGTTATTATGGAATTTATTGCTTTATTGGTTTACATCATTGCCCAAATTGTTTTTATTCCCCTGGCCCTTATTGGTTTGGTTCTTCTTTCTATTAAACAAGTGCTTATTAGTAAAAAGTTAGGGATTTCAAGTACAGCTATTTCTGCTATCGGCGGCAGGTGGATAATGGATGTTTTCGGTTTGAGAAAAGATACAGCGACAGTCAAGCTATACCGTGTCCTTCCTAATGGTTCGGTATTTGGCTTGTGGCTGCTTTTTTTTCCCAGCTATCTGCGCTATAAAATAAGCGGAAAAAATTATGGTTTTGCCTCTGTTAAAGAAGAGGGAAAAGAGGGGATTGAAAACGTAACCGCTGCCAGAACAATTCATTTTGATAACCTCATTAATAAAGCAAAAGATAATGTTCAGCAGTTTATTGTTATGGGAGCCGGATATGATACAAGATGTTACGGAGATCTTAAGAAAAATAATTTAAAATTTTTCGAACTCGATCAGCCAGAGACCCAGAAACTGAAGGTAGAGTGTTTAAAAAAGGCCGGCCTTGATTCAGCACATGTTACTTTTGTTGAAGTGGATTTTTCAAAAGATAAGTGGTATGAGAAGCTGGAAGATGCCGGTTACGATCCGGGTAAAAAATCTCTCTTTTTATGGGAAGGAGTAACCCTTTACCTTTCTGAACAGGATGTCAGAAAGACACTTGAAGAAATTAAGGAACATGCCGTAGCAGGCAGTATATTGGCAGTTGATTTCTATGCTAAAAGGTTGGTTTCTCTCAAAGGTGTAAAACCTACTAAGGAAATGTTCAATTTTGCCCTGGATTTTTCGAATGATAAAGAGGCTGTTTTAAAAGCATTTATCGGGAGTAAAAATTTAACTTTGGGTGACTTTAAATTTTTGGGACACAGAACCAAAAAAGGTGCATTTGGGGTTGTAGCTGAGCTTATTGTATAGGAAATCGTTTATAATTAAAATGCTCTCAAACCCGCATGAATTACAGGGGCGCATTGTTTTGTAAATACCTCAAGCAATAAAAGCTGGGGTATTGTTACTATTCAGAGTTAAATTATAATTGAAATATAAATAATTACTCTTACTCCAATTC
>DATMXV010000066.1:0-4512 GCA_035561335.1 Desulfitobacteriaceae bacterium | reverse complement strand
TATTAGGATAAAGCCGGGAAAAAATTCCCCGGCTTTAATCAAAAAGAATACGTAATGGTTTAGGCCCATCTATCCGGATTTGCTATTACCTCATCACAACCTTGCGACTATAATTAAGCAAATAGCCATCTGTTGTAAGATGATTGGAACAGATAAGATATCCAGCTAAATTTAACCACTTCGGTTTAAAGATAACCCTTCAATACCTTAAAAGTTCCTTACTGAATCCGGTTCTTTCAAACATTACGTATCTTTCGTTATTATAATAATCAGATAAAAATTCAATTATCCTGGCAAATTAAAACAGTGATATAATTTAACCGGATATGTGCAACTACATTTTGAACATACAGCAATTTTTAGCTGATCAGCCAATGAAGTTGTCACAAAACTGTTTTGAGAGTTGTTATATATAGTGAAGGTTCAGTTGGGAGGAGGTGCCGTTCTGTCAGTGAATCTGAACCAGGGAATTAGCCAAACCGATTTTAAAAACATATTTGAAGGCTATTATCCCAAGATTTGCCGGTTGCTTACCTGTGTTTTGGGTAACCAGGATACTGCAGAAGAGGTTGCCCAGGAGACCTTTGCTAAGTTATATCAAACTCCACCGAAAGAGTTAGGTAATTTAGGAGGATGGTTGGCAAGAGTGGCTACCAATTTGGCCTATAACCGTCAACGGAGCGATAACAGCCGCTGGAAACGGGAGATTGGAGCAGAACGGATTTCTCAGGTAAAAGAACCTGAAGAAGAATTACTTCTGGCCGAGGAGGCTGCCTTAACCCGTCAGGCCCTGGGATTAATCCCGGAACGTGACCGGGTATGTATTCTTCTTAAGTTTTCCGGGCTAGGTTACGCTGAAATCGCCAGGGTTATCGGAGTTAAAGAATCCTCGGTGGGGACAATCCTGGCCAGAGCGAGAACGAAATTCAAGGCCGAATATATTAGGCTTAAAGGATGTGAAAACAATGACTTGTGAGCTTGGGAGTTTACAGGGATTCCTGGATGGGGAGCTTAATAATGAGCTACGGGCTGAATTGCTGCTTCATTTAGAAATATGTCCGGAGTGCCGGAAGAACTTAGTCACTTTGAGGGAAAACCAGGCCTTTACCAACCAAAGATTGGCAAGTTATGTGAACTTTCTGCATTCAGAGTCTAATATTGAACAGGCTTGGCGGCAATTTACAAATAAACAAACCGGTTATGGAAATACAGGCTCTAAAAAGACAGGCTATAATAAGAAGGGGGTTTTTAATTTGTTGGCAAAGTACCGGATCCAGGCAATTGCGGCTATAGTCGTTTTGGGGATAGCGCTTACTTTCAGTTTTAGCTCGGTTAGGACTGCTGCCGGTGAACTATTGAGTATTTTCAGGGTTGAGAAGGTGCAGACAGTGGATATTTCACCTTCTGATCTGGCCAAGATCGAACAGGCTCTCCAAAGAGGAGTAGGCCAGGTTGACTTAAGTAACTTTGGTAAAATAGAATTTGACGGTAAGCCTTCCAACCGGGTAGTAACCCTGCAGGATGCTTCCCAGGCGGTTGACTTCCAGCTGAAGCTGCCGGCGGTTCTTCCGGAAGGTTTTAAGTTACAATCGCTGGAAGCGGATACAACAGCAACAATGAAATTTACTTTGGATACTGACAAGACTAATCAGGTCTTGAAGGGTCTAGGTAGTCCAAAACTGCTGCCTGCTGAAATGAACGGTAAAACCTTTTCCCTAGTAAAACCGGCGATTATTACTGCCAGGTACGAGGGCGCTGGATCGTATATAACCTTATCCCAGGCTCGCAGCCCTGAGTTGATCACTCCCGATACAGCCAGTTCCCTGGCAATCCGTGATGCCTTATTGGCCTTGCCGTTTTTGCCCGCTACCCTAAGAAATCAACTTGCAGCTATTGATGATTGGCAGCATACTTTTCCGGTTCCCAACATCAAGGGATCTTCCCAGGAGGTTCAGGTAGCCGGAACACGGGGAGTATTCATCGCCGCGCCGGCTGAAAATACCCAACAACCTGAAAACCTGATCTGGCAGAAAAATGGTGTGGTTTATGCCCTTAGTGGGGATTTTACCGTGGACCAAGCTCTGAAAATTGCCGATTCAATGAAATAAGGTCAGGGGATAATAATGATTAAAACTACAAGTTTAAGCAAAATGTATGGTAAGAGGGTCGGATGTTCGGAAATTTGCCTAGCGGTTGACCGCGGGCAAATTTTCGGTTTTCTTGGACCAAATGGCGCCGGCAAAAGTACACTTGTTAAAATACTGGTGGGACTTCTTTTTCCGACTTCTGGATCAGGAGAAATTCTGGGCCGGCCGCTTGGTGATCTGAAGTCACGCCGCAAAATAGGTTATCTGCCGGAGAATTTCCGCTATCAGCCCTGGTTAAGCGGGGAGGAATTGCTTAAATTCCATGCTTCACTATATAAGATGGATAAATCAGATATCAGAGGGCGTATAGCCGGAGTCCTTGAGAAGGTAGGCCTCAGCGGCAAAGAAAAACAAAGGGTAGGGTCTTACAGCAAAGGAATGCAGCAGAGGATAGGTTTAGCTTGCGCCCTGCTGCCGGATCCTGAGCTGATTTTTTTGGATGAACCGACATCCGCCCTGGATCCTCTGGGACGCCGTCAGGTAAGGGAGATTATTCTCGAACTTCGCCGAAAGGGTAAAACTGTTTTCTTGAATAGTCATTTGTTAAGCGAGGTTGAGATGATTTGTGATCGGGTGGCTTTTATTAATCAGGGTAAAATTATTGTCTGTGGGACAATGGAGGAATTATTAGTCAAGACTATCAGGGCCGAGATGTATGTGGAAGGAGTAACAGCCCAAATGCTCTCTGAACTCACTCTGCTCAGCAGGTCGCTTGTGGTGGAGGATAAACTGCTCAAGGTAACCTTTGGGGACAGGGAAAATATTCCGGAGGCAGTGGAGATAGTACATAAAAACGGAGGCAGGTTATACAGTCTGGAGTTAAAACATAATTCATTGGAAGATATGTTCGTCCAACTAATTCAGGGAGGGGAGGAGCCGGTTTGTTGACCATTATCAAAATAACCCTTTTGGAAATTGTGCGCAGACGTATTTTGCTGGTTACGATCTTGCTGGCAATCGCTTTCCTGGCAGTGTTTGGGATTGGAGTACATTATGGTTATCGTGAAACCGGTTTTCCGGACCAGCTAAAGACCTTAATACCGGCGCAATTCCTTATCCTGGGACTTTTTTTCGGCAGTTTTATTATCTCATTTCTCGCAATTATGGCTGCTGTCGGGGCAATTTCCACGGAAATTGAGAATGGGACAATGCATGCTATTGTTCCCAGACCAATAAGGCGTTCGGAAATTGTTTTGGGAAAATTTCTGGGTTATGGTCTGGCTTTAGCGATATTTGCCGCCGTTTTTTATATAGCGGTTTTGTTGCTGATTAATTTCCAAACCGGGGTTTGGGTGCCTATCAGGGTAAAAGCCATAGCTCTTTATGCTCTGCAACCTTTAATTCTCTTGACAATAACGATGTTTGGCACAACCTTTCTCCCGACATTGGCTAACGGAATTGCCATTTTTATTATCTACGCTCTGGGAATCCTTGGCGGCATGATGGAGCAGATAGGTTATTTACTTAATAGTAAAATTATAATCAAGGTCGGAATTATCTCCAGCTTAATTATGCCGGCAGATACAGTTTACCGTAAAATTGTCTATCTTCTTACATCTGTGGCGGATATTAATTTTTCAACATACTTATTAGGCCCTTTCGGTTCGGGGTCTGAACCCAGTGTTTGGATGTTAGTCTATATATTTATGTATATCTGTTTATTCCTTTTCTTAGCCATAAAGATTTTTTCCAAAAGGAATATTTAGTGCTATCCTGAAAATAACTTCGTATGTTATCCTACTCCGGAAGATTCAAGTGCACGTTCACCATCGCTCTGGTGTTTTTAAATCTGATTATTTAAAATCCTTGTACAGCTTACTGGTTTGTACCCCTTTGTTATTTTGATATTTGCCTGATGAATACTTGTCATATTCACCCTTAATGGTATGATAAAATATTTGGCAGATTTGCACACCGGAGTAAATGCGGATAGGATGAATGCAATGCATTTCCAGTGTCCAGTAGCCGGCAAAGCCAACATCACCGAACCCTGCGGTTACATGGATATAAAGACCCAGACGGCCAATTGAGGACCGGCCTTCCAACATAGGAACATATTCCTCTGTTCTGGTATATTCGTTCGTTCTGCCCAGGTAAAGGATTCCCGGCTCCAGGATTAGACCCTCAGACGGAATAATCAGGGATTTTGCGGCATTCTTTTTTTTCATATCAAGAACAGGTCCGGTATATAGCAGCAATTCATTATGTAAGGTCAGATTATAACTGTTAGGATTAAGCTGTTTCTCAGAAAAGGGTTCGATAAAGATCGATTTTCCCAGTTGATTTTTAATTTCTTTACCCGAGAGGATCATATTTACAGTATCACTCCTTATTATGCAGGCTGAAAATTGAAGAAAAAGGCATC
>DATMXV010000065.1:0-2530 GCA_035561335.1 Desulfitobacteriaceae bacterium | reverse complement strand
GGCGATAAAAAATATCTTTATCAGAAGAAGTTGAATACACAGTCTGAAAGGTCGAAAGATAATGCTGAAAAATCTTAACAGCTTGTTATTGGGAAAAAAACTGGAAACAAAAAGGCTTTGCGAAGAGAAGTTTTCTGTTTTCTGGGGCTTACCGGTCCTGGCCAGTGATGCCATTTCCTCTGTTGCCTATGCGGCTGAAGAAATTCTCTGGGTCCTTGTCCCGGTCATTGGTCTGGCTTCTTACATATTAGTACCTAAAATTGCTTTGGCTATCATAGCTCTTTTAATTATCTTAACAATTTCCTACCGTCAGATCATCCAGGCCTATCCCGGAGGCGGCGGGGCCTATATTGTTGCCAGGGAAAATCTGGGGACAGAATTCGGCTTGGTCGTTGGGGCTTCCCTGACAGTTGATTATATCCTAACCGTCGCCGTTAGTATAAGTGCCGGAACCGCTGCTCTTACTTCCGCATTTCCAGCCCTTTTCGCGCATCGGGTGGCAATAGCTTTATTTATTATTGTTTTGATAACAATCGGTAATCTGCGGGGTGTCAGAGAATCTGCCAGGATCTTTAGTTTTCCAACTTATGCTTTTATACTTTGCGTTTTAATCCTCATCGCTGCAGGGTTTTGGCAGGCCAATTCCGGAGCGGTTATTCCTGTCCAGGAAATTCCTGAATCCACGGTTACTTTTGGGACTCAATTAATTTTCTTTTTTCTCTTAATGAAAGCCTTTTCATCCGGTTGCGCTGCGGTAACCGGTGTTGAGGCAATTTGTGATGCCGTTCCAAACTTTGAACGACCTTCTGTTAAAAATGCGAAAAGGGCTTATCTGCTTTTGGCATTTGCTGTTATGATAACTTTCGGCGGGATAACATATCTTGCTTCAATCTATCACACTGTACCGAATCCTCATCAGACTGTTATTTCCCAGATCGCTGCCCATGTTTTCGGCAAGGGTTTTATGTTTTATGCCATCCAGGCAACTACCACAATTATTTTAGCCATGGCCGCCAATACGGCATTTGCCGGGTTCCCAACCCTGCTTTCGGTTATTGCTCAGGAAGGTTATGTTCCCAGACAGTTTTCCGTTCGCGGCCGCCGTTTGGGTTTTTCTAACGGGATCATGCTGCTTGCTATTGCAGCAGGTATTCTGGTCGTTATTTTCCACGCCGAAACCCATTTGCTTATCCCTCTTTATGCGCTCGGTGTTTTTACCTCTTTCACCATCGCCCAGGCAGGTATTTTTATGCATTGGATCCGCCTGAAGCCAAAAGGTTGGCACAATAAGGCTTTGGTCAACGGTTTGGGAACGGCCATTACTTTTATTACTGTTATCGTAATTGCCGTAACCAAGTTTATCAGCGGGGCCTGGATCGTTCTCCTTGTTATTCCCCTCCTCATAATGGCGATGTTAAAGGTCCGCAGTCATTATACGATTATCGCCAAACAACTGGATATTCCTAATGAGATGATTGAACAACTGAAGATCGATCTCCCCAGAACGACATATGTAATTCTACCCATCCAGAGCCTGAATGTAATGGTTATCAAAGCCCTTCGTTATGCCAAAAGCATTTCTGATAAAGTTGTTGTTTTTCATATCGAGACCCATGAAGGAGAAGCGGATAAATTGAGGGCTAAATGGTCTAAACTCAAAACCGATATTCCTTTGATTATCAAGCTTTCACCTTACCGGGAAATTATAAAACCTCTGATTGAATACATTAATTCGAGTGAACATGCCTCAAAATCCGGAGATATTATTACAATTCTCCTTCCTCAGTTTGTTGTCCCTAAGGCTTGGCAGGTGTTTCTTCATAATAATACCAGTTTATTGATTGGGAGTTCCCTCTTGACTAATCGTCATATTGTCGTATCCCTCTTGCCCTTCTATATTGACGAAAAATCCGAAGTTTATAAGTATGAGATACTTAAAGGGATCGAATAAGTCAAATAAGATTTATGTAAAGTATGCTATAATTTAAAATTGCAAAAACCCTGGAAGTTAATTTCAGCTCCCAAGGTTTTTGATATTATAAAGCAATAAAGGCTTGTGTAAACTTAATTTTATTTATCTCTATATCAGGAAACGTCAGGGTCAAAAACATATCTTTTAAGCAATAATCCAAGCAGAAGGCCTATAATTGCAGCAGCAATGAGATGAACAAAGTTGCCGCTGGCCTTTTGTATCACATTCAGATTTTTTCCCAAAACACCAAATATAATAAAAACAAATGATTCTATTGTCATCACAATCAGGGCTGCCTTGACCGGTAAATAAGCAGTACCCCATATCTTCGTACTATAATAAATAATCAGACCGGCCCAGAATAAAATACCTAATGCACCGGCAATTCCAATATACCAATTTCCCTCCGGCATCCACATCATGCTTATAACGTCTGCGGTGGATAAAGTGGTCAGATTAAAATATTTCATTATCTGAGTAAAGATTTCTCCCGGAAAAAGTGAGATGCTGGGAAGGATCATAGCCAGCAAAGGTTTGTTATACTTCATTCTATAACTC
>DATMXV010000064.1:0-2469 GCA_035561335.1 Desulfitobacteriaceae bacterium | reverse complement strand
GTTAAATAGATGCCGGAAAGAGCAGCAAGATCCAATATCAAAAAAATTAAAAAAAGGAGTATGGATTATTGGAGGAGACAGTTATGAAAATTAACAAGAAAATTGACGAATTCCAAGAGGAACTCATAAAATCAACCCAGGAACTTGTCAGAATAAAAAGTGTACAGGACGAACCGCAAGCCGGAATGCCATTTGGTCCGGGAGTTGCCCGGGTTTTAACCAAGGTTTTGGAAATAGCTGAAAAGCTTGGTTTTAAAACAGTTAATATGGACGGTTATATTGGTTATGCAGAGTATGGCGAGGGAGAAGATTACATCGGTGTCTTAGGACATCTTGATGTTGTACCGGAGGGCGACGGTTGGCTTTATCCTCCATATGAAGCGGTTATCGCTGACGGAAAGATATTCGGCAGGGGAACAATGGACGATAAGGCTCCGCTGATCGCTGTTTTATATGGACTCAAAGCGCTGAAAGATTTAGGTCTGCCTCTCACTAAAAAAGTCAGGATTATTTTTGGGACTAATGAAGAAAGCGGTTGCGGGGATATGGGTTACTATCTGGAACGGGAAAAGGTACCGGTTTCCGGTTTTACACCGGATGGACACTTTCCGATAATCTATGCGGAAAAAGGATTTACCATGTTTGAGCTGGTTAAAAACCTCAGGAACAGGGGTAACGGTGATATAAAGATAGTTTATATAAATGGTGGTCATAGAGCGAATATGGTTCCTGATTATTGTGAGGCAGGAGTTGTTGCCCGGTCTCCGGAAAGGGTAATTAAGGCTACAGAAGAATTTACGGTCCTGACCGGGATTAATCTTGAAACAGAAATTAAAGATGATTTAATCATTTTAAAGTCGAGAGGTTTTGCCGCTCATGGCAGTTTACCGGAGCTTGGTAAAAATGCTATTATGCAAATGTTTATGTTTCTGGAAAGGCTGCCTGTTGGAAAATGTGAGATTGCGGACTTACTGGTGTTTTTTAATACTTATGTCGGCTTGGAAACAGATGGGAAGTCGTTTGGGGTTGGACTTGAGGACAAGGAGTCGGGAAAACTGTCATTTAATGTCGGGATAATAAATCTGACGGAAGATAAGTTTACAATGGCTTTAAACTTAAGGTATCCTGTTACATACAAATATGAGGATATGATGACTCCTTTTGAGGAAAAAATAAAAAGTATCGGACTGAAGGTTGAAAACATGATCCACCAAAAACCTTTATTTTTCCCGACTGATCACCCGCTGATAAAGACTTTGCAAAAAGTATATAGCGAACAGACCGGTAAAGAAGCAACCTTGTTGGCAATTGGAGGCGGAACCTATGCCAAGGAAATGCCTAATATTGTAGCCTTTGGACCGATTTTTCCGGGAGAGCCTGATCTTGATCATCAGGCAAATGAGTATATTAAGATCGAACATTTATTGTTGAATGCAAAAATATTTGCGCATTCAATTTATGAACTGGCTAAATAAACTGAACTGGGCAACCAGGTGATATAAAGCAAATCGTTCATCTAAAAAAGATATCCCGGGAGGATACTGATAACAGGTGTTAATAAACGTCTGTTTTTTTTCAAATATTATTTACCCAAATGAATCTAAACGTAATATAATAGTTGAAGCGATGTTTTAGCGGCAGTCAAAAAAAGGATGAGGATAGGGATGGTTTTATTAAGATGTGGGGATAATTCCGTAGACTGTGGCGGAGTAGTTTTCGATAAGGATGGGACCCTGATAGATTCTTTGAAAATTTGGCCCGAACTGATAAGGACCAGAGTCGCAATCCTGCAGAAAAGATTGAATTTGGGACAGGAAGTAGCAAGGATGGCTGAACGGGTTATGGGTCTGGATGATCAGGGGGAGATAATTTTAGGCAGTGCGATCGTGATTGGAACAAGGGAACAGACTGCTTCGGCTGTAAACGCGGTCTTATATTTAAAAACGGGCCTTGCCTGGGACAAGGGAATGGAAGAAATTTTAAAGGCTTTTGCCGAATCTGATCTGGAACTGGGACTTGCCGCTCAGGCGATACCGGTTCAGGGTGCTGCTGAAACTCTTTGTTTTTTACACAGGAAAGGTTTAAAAATTGCTGTTGCTACGAATGATTCCCTGTCCCGGACGAAATCTTTAATGGATCTTGCCGGTTTGGGAGCTTATATTTCCGCTTACGCCTGCCGGGATGAGGTTCAGGAAGGGAAACCCGCGCCCGACTTATTTAATCTGGCTTGCAAACGTTTGAATTTAAGGCCCAAGGACTGTCTTATTGTCGGGGATTCCGTTCTAGACCTTAAAATGGCAGATTTTGCCGGGGGAGCAAAGCTAAAAGTAGGAGTATTAACAGGAGCTTCTGCTGCTGCTGATTTTACAGAGTATGCAGATGTAATATTTTCAAGTATAAGTAAGCTTATAAAAGATAATTAATAAATTCAATGCTATACATTTGAGCACTCTATAATGTATATTATAT
>DATMXV010000063.1:0-13375 GCA_035561335.1 Desulfitobacteriaceae bacterium | reverse complement strand
ATATATTAAATTCGATTATTAAATATTGACAAAATGCATTAAGGAAGCAACTACCGAAACAATAAAAACAAGATAGTCAGTCAACAAAGGGGGGAATGTATAATTAAAAAGGCTACAAGTTAATACTTGCACCTAAATTGACGGGTATTCATAAATTAAATTTGCTATTATCCTCTTAAAGGAGGTCATAGAAGTGGATGCACTTACTCAACTGAATATGGCTATGCAGTATATAGAAGAAAATCTTATGGGAAAAATTGATGGTCAGGGGTTGTCCCGGATTGCCTATTGCTCAGAGTATCACTTTAGGCGAATGTTTTCTTTTCTCGCTGGAATGTCTTTAAACGAATATATTCGTCGCAGACGATTAACTTTAGCTGTGACTATCTTAAAAAACAGTGAAGAAAAAATTATCGACCTGGCATTACGGATAGGGTATAATTCACCGGACGCTTTTGCTAAGGCATTTCAACACATGCATGGTGTATCACCATCGCAGGCGAGAAAAAGTAATGTTACCTTAAAAGCTTTTCCGCCAATGACCTTCCATCTAACAATTCAAGGAGGGAGCGAAATGAATTATCGAATTGTAGAAAAAGAAGCCTTTTTCATCGCCGGGATAAAAAAGCGCATACCCCTGATTTACGAGGGTAAGAACCCGCATATGGATTCTATGTGGGCTAGTCTGACAATGGATGATTTTATAGAACTCAAGCAACTTTCTAATGTTGAGCCAACGGGAATTTTGTGTGTATCAGCTAACCCGGAAGGACTGCTCGAACGTACTTTCCTGGCCGAAGGCGATTACCTTGACCAATATATTGGCGTTGCTACCACGAAAGCTGTGCCGGAGCGATGGGAAATATTATCTGTTGATGCTTGTACTTGGGCGGTATTTACAGTAGTGGGGGAATTCCCTAAAACTTTACAGGATACATGGGCAAGGATTTTTGCTGAATGGTTCCCTACATCTGGTTATGAGTCAACAGGCGGACCGGAAATATTGTGGAATGAAAGCCCCGACACATCAAAGCCCGATTATAAAAGTGAACTTTGGATCCCAATAACTAAGAGCAAGATACCAAATTGAAGTGATTAGGGCAACATGATAAACGCAATGTATATTTCAAAATCATTGATAACAGATGAAATTAGTATAAAGAGGTTGAATTCCAGTTTGATGGTAAGATTTTTATAATTTAGTATTGTCAGAAATACGAAATAAGGATGCTTCCAAATACAAAAGTTTAAGACAATTTATGGCTTGGTGAGTAGATAAAAAGTAACCGCATTTCAATGGACGACAAATGAGAGTGGAGTAAAAAATGCACGAGAGAATAATAAATGATTTAGTTGAAAGCAGAATTAATTGGAAGCTGGCATTACTTTTTATACCTGTCGCGTTTTTTACATATCTTTTTCATGAATTCGGGCATTGGATTGTTGGAGAGATATTAGGAAACGATATGATTATAAGTCTAAATAATGTAGGACCAAGGAGCGGATTCTTCATTGATGAAAGTCATGCTCTATATTCCGCTATGGGAGGACCGGCATTTTCTATACTTCAAGCGATGATCTTTCTATTAATCATTGAAAAAACAAAGAACCTTTATGTATACCCCGCTGTCTTTTTTCCGGCCTTTGTTCGCTTTTTCTCGATTGTATTTGGGGGATTTAATATGCAGGATGAAGCAGGGATATCGGCAATGCTAGATATTGGAACCTATACAACAGCGATTATTGTCATATTGTTGTTATTCCTGCTTATATTGAGAAGCAGCTATGTATTGAAAATAAGTCTCAAAGCTAATTTGTATTTTTTTGCAATCAGCACTATGTGTATACTTCTGGTAATTGAAACTGATAAACTGCTTTATTAATTAAAAGCTACACTACTCCATCAGCTTTACCCGGATTTTTCACACGCTGAAACGGTCGTCTGCTTTTTCAAAAACCTCAAGGATAAGAGGCATACGGTATAATTGTTTTAGCAGATGCGGCTTCAACAATATTTTTAATGACTCCGCATATTTTCTCAATTGTTGTAAATGAAGAAGTTGACGGTATGCGCGGAGAAAGATCAGTTTCTTCTCCATTAATTTGGGCAATTTCGGTGGCGGAGAGGGGTGACCGGTGAAGGTATAAGTGTCATAAAGAAGGCTGTCAAAATACACGGGACCCCTGAAATCTTCAATAGCGATCAGGAAAAGAGAACCTAACTTAAGATAGTCAAAAATTTGTCTTGACAAGGGAGAGCACCATAGTTTTATCAATAATACTAATTGAAAAGGAAGGAATAACTTTACGTTATGTCGAACACAAAATAAACAGTTTTTATTAACTGTGCAAAGCGGCATAAGAACTTTGCATCCTTACCCTGCGCGTTTCTGCGAGAAAGAAACGATATAGGGGTCGGCATTCGTCAGACGGCAGGTCGAGTGGAGCGATAAATCAGCCATTCCTGTGTCTGTAGAGAGATGTAGTAGTTCGTAAAAGCCGGCTTCCCTGATAATAAAATATTGGAGGTATTCATATGCTTGGACGCAACCCCGAGGCGAAGAAGATTTCGCGCAGGAGGCTGCCGCCTCAGGTAATGGCTCTGATCGTCACCTTGGTCTTCGCGGCAGCCTATTTTTACTATTCGCTGCCCGCCATCAACTTAAAAAACCCTGATTTTTATTTCTTCCTGATCATCTGCCTTGTTATCTTCTGTCTTGTGACCGTTATAGCTAATGGCATGGCAAAACAGTTAACCAATGTAATATCTATCTGGCGGGTGTTCAAAAAGTATTGTACCGTCCCCACTTTCATCTGCATCGCCCTGCTGGTGGCGGTTCTGGTAGGTAACATAATATCCAGTCCCATTCTGCGCGCCCGCGACTATTCTAAGATCCTGCCGGTGGCGGAAGGTGACTTCACAGTTGATGTTAAGGAAATCTCCTACGACCAGATCCCTATGCTGGATAAAACCTCCGCCCAGCGTCTCGGCGACCGCAAGCTGGGGGAGCTTTCCGACCTGGTCAGCCAGTTCACGGTGGTTAAGGACTACACCCAAATGAACTACAAGAATCAGCCGGTGCGGATCGCCACCCTCGCCTACGGCGACATCTTCAAGTGGTTTGGCAACCGCGCCGAGGGTATCCCCGCCTACCTCCTTATCGACATGGTGACCCAGAATGTCGAACTCATGCGGGTAGGAGAGGGTATCAAATATACCAACGCCGAGCACTTTTCCCGCAACCTCTACCGCCATCTGCGTTTCAACTACCCGACCTACATCTTTGATACCCCTCACTTCGAAATTGATGATAACGGGCATCCTTACTGGATCTGTCCTAAGATCGAGAAGACAATCGGGCTGTTCGGCGGCATCGACGTCAACGGCGCTGTCATTGTGGACGCAGTGACTGGTGAGTGCACCTACTATGACGACGTGCCAAAATGGGTCGACCAGCTCTACTCCGCCGAGCTTATCATCAAGCAGTACGATTACCGCGGTATGTATTCCGGCGGCTTCATCAACTCCATCTTCGGGCAGAAGGGCGTGACCGTCACGACGGAAGGCTCTAACTATATTGCCCAGGACGATGATGTGTATGTCTACACCGGTATCACCTCGGTCACAGGCGATGAGAGCAATATCGGCTTTATCCTTTGCAACCAGCGCACCAAGGAAGCGCGGTATTATCCCTGCGCCGGCGCGGAGGAGTTCTCCGCGATGAATTCCGCGCAGGGCGTGGTACAGCACTTGGGATACAGCGCGACCTTTCCGCTGCTGCTGAACATCGCCGACCATCCGACCTACTTCGTTGCCCTCAAGGATAACGCACAGCTCGTCAAGATGTACGCGATGGTTAACGTTCAGATGTACAATATTGTAGCGACAGGTGCGACAGTGGCCGAGTGCGAACTGGAGTATATCCGTCTGCTCAACCAGAATGGGCTGATCGATGAAGTGCCAAATGTAACGAACGAAATAGAGGGCGTCGTACAGGATATCCGCGTGGCGGTCATCGACGGCACCAGTGTCTACTACCTGCGGCTCGATTCGAATAACTTTTATTATGCAATCTCGGCGGCCGAGAGCAAAAGTGTCGTGCTGGTAAACGTGGGCGACCGCGTGAGCATCCAGATAGCGGACACTGCGGCGGGCACCGCCATCGTGGAGGCTACGAGCCTGGAGAAACTGTGACCTTACCGGCGATTTTATGGACACCTCCGTGATAAAATAAATCACGGAGGTGTCCAATTAACAATTGCAGACGAAGCCAAAGAAAAGCATGCTATGAGATATATCTTCTTTAGAGGTTTAACCAGGGTGAAAGACTGGGTTACGCTTAAGTTTGCTGCCATGAACCTGAAAAAGATAGCAGTGTGGGCCTGCTAACCCCACTGTTTCCTTTGTTTTTTAACAGAAAATCGATGAGAATGGGAAAAAGGCGATGTTCCACAATTGAAACATCACCTTTTTTGCAAATATTTGGATATAATGAGCTCCATGATACCATTTGACCGTACCAAAAAAGGTTTTAATAATTGATAGATAAATATGTTAAAATATAGTTGGAAAAATGAAAATAGAGTACTATGTGACTTATGGCGGTATACTCTGTGGAGGCGAGAAAATGAAAAAAATTGCCTATGGCTTGTTATTATTGTTAATTTCAGCAATTTTGCTGTCAGGCTGCAGCAGCCAAAGCCTGCCCAGTGGGAATGGTTTCCCGGCCCCAGCCCCGGCGGGCGTCCAAGGGCTGGAACAGGCGTTAAAATTACCGGATGAGGAACTGGTAGATAAGTATTGCAGCGGCTTGGATCTCTGCCTTGGCGACAGTTTATTATTCGCCGAGGCCAAAGATATTTCTTCCGAAACCTTGTTCACCTTTTTTTGCTATATAACCAGCAGTCCAGAGTATGAAGAGAATTATCAAGATAAAAAATGGTATAACAAGGCCGACAACAATTACCGGGTGCCGGTGGCTGACATCGAAGAGATATTGAACCGCTATTTTGACGGCTATAACTTTGACCCCGCTCAAATTGACGGTTACCAGCCGCAAACCAAGGAGATCGTCAGCGGCGGCCTCGGAGGATTCGGCGGGGGGCGCTTTCCTCAATTAGCCCAAAAAGAACAGCTGAAGAATGACACGTTGAGGCTGACGGTTGATTATTACGATGATGCGTATAAAACTGTTTTCTATACGAAAATTTATACCATTGGCTTTACTGCTGACGGCTACCAGTATTTGTCCATTAAAAAAGTGTTTTAGATTATTCCGGAATTTCCGATTTTTTGGACAGCATTCGAAACCGAAATGCTTCCAATCAGTTATTTAGCATGGATTATCTGGAGAACAGCCTGCAAAGTTTCCTAAAAAGATTAGATATAGTAAAAAAAATCTGAACTGAAACAAAAGTTTGATTATTGATGGTCCGCACCACTTCCTTGTATACTTCCGATATGCAAGATTGTAAGTAATACAAGAAAAATAATGCATTTTTATATTACCTAACAACTTATTTCAAACCCTGCCATATTTAGAATTAATATTTAAGGAAAATCCTTAGGCGCATTTTAAGGTGCCTGAGGTTTTTATTTTTAAAAACATTTAGGGGTGGTTGTTACTGTATTTCTAATTTTATTTATACGAAAGAGTACTCCACGTCGGAGCAAACTTCGCTCCAAAAGCTACGTCCTAAGGATGTGGCTTTTTAGGTTTCGCTGCTCATCCGATTCTCTACAAAAAATGCATGCGGATTTGATCATAGCATCATGGTAATAATTATGTACCAAGGATTTTATTTAGGATGAGCGACCATTGGTTTTGGGGAAGCAGTTTATCTCCAGGTTTTATAGTGTCTGCTATACACTTACTGATCACTCCATTTTTTTAGTTTCTCAAGCAGCGAGGCATACATATCGCTTAATGTCATTTGGCTGCCCTGGAGACTATGACAATGGTTCACAACCCATTTCAATGGTTTATTAGCGGACTGTGCGAAGCGCCTTATCTTTGGATATGAACGCATGGCTAATCAATATGAGTTTCCTGTTGATTCTGTTTTTGGCTACCCTGTTGCTAACCGTCCGAATGTTCCGATTCACGGATGGTTAGGCAAAAGGGCCGGCGGCGATATAGGTCAAGGCTCAAATTTATCACGTATTTGTTTCCCGTTTACCGTCCGTTTAATTTAGCCTTGTATATTCATATTGAAACTACCAATAAAGTATCTTTCGGCAGCTCTCAAATGATGATGGAAAGGAAGCAAATATATGAATCAAACGCCAGTTGTACAGTTACAACATGCAACAAAAAGAATTGGGAGTAGGAATATCGTAAATGATCTTTCTTTTGATATTCTATCCGGCGAGGTATTTGGTTTTTTAGGCCCTAATGGGGCAGGAAAAACAACCACAATCCGTATGATGGTGGGACTTATAAAAATCAGTCAGGGCGACATTATTATTAAGGGGCATGGCATAACGAAGGATTTTAGCAAGGCGATCCGAAATGTCGGAGCCGTTGTTGAAAATCCGGATTTGTACAAGTATTTAACAGGGTATCAGAATTTGAAGCATTATGCTCGAATGGTTTCCAGTGTTTCCAAGGCTCGCATTAACGAAATGATAGAAATCATCGGACTAAAGGACAGGATTCACGATAAAGTAAAAACCTATTCCCTTGGAATGCGCCAGCGGTTAGGACTTGCACAGGCTCTTTTACATCGTCCCCCGCTTCTGATTCTGGATGAACCGACGAATGGCCTTGATCCTGCGGGAATTCACGAATTACGCAATTATCTGAAAAGGCTTGCCCATGAGGAAGGCGTTGCCGTTTTCGTTTCAAGCCATCTACTTTCCGAAATGGAATTGATGTGCGACCGGGTGGGTGTTCTGCAAAATGGAAAGCTGATCAGTATTCAAAGCATACAGGACTTTGTTCATAGAGGCGGGGCTTCCCGCGTTTGCGTTATGGTGGAGCCTGTACAAACGGAACAAGCGAAAAGGCTGATTGCTACTTTGAACAAAACAGCTTTACCGGCTGGATATCCGGGGCAATTGCTAATTCAGATGAGTAAAGATGAAATTCCAAAAGTAAATAAGCTCTTAATGGATGCTGGTGTTCAGATATATAGCATCCAAATGCAGAAGCAGACTTTGGAAGATAAATTTTTGGAGATAACGGAGGAAAAGAAATGAGGAGATTAGTTGCTAATGAAAGCATGAAAATATACAATCGGAAACTAACATGGATTCTGCTGTTGCTTTTGGTCGCTATCACCATAGGCGCATCTGTCTTGGGTAAAATAAACAGCACAAATATAAATACTGAAAATTGGCAGGCTGAAACAACACAACTTATCCAGCAGTACGAAGAACGCTTAAAAATAACGGAACTATCTCCTACGTTGCGGGCTGATGCTGAAAACAAGTTAAAAATAGCCGGGTATCGTTTAGATAATGATATGCCCACTCCCCCCGATAACCCGTGGTCGGCTCTGTTGACTTTTTCCGGTTTAGAGGAAATGGTCATGATATTTGCCATCACCATTGCTGCGGATATGGTAGCCGGGGAATATACAGCCGGAACGATGAAGCTGTTGCTCATTCGCCCCCACAGCCGCACGAAAATTCTGTTTTCAAAATATGCTGCTGTGTTCTTATTTGCCGTTGTCATGCTGGCATTATTGGTTGTATGTGGCTATGCGACAAATGCGTTGTTTTATGGAATGGGCAATGTCCATACCACTGATTTATTCTTGAACCAGCAGGGGCAAATTGTCCAACAGAATGTTCTAATGCAGGTAATAAAGATGTACGGCTTAAGCATTTTTCCTGTCATGGGCTATGTAACCTTTGCTTTCACAGTATCGACTGTTTTGCGCAACAGCGCCTTGGCCGTTGGAATCTCACTGTTTATTATAATAATAGGTAATTCCATGATTGAGGCTACGGCTAAAATGGAATGGTTAAAATATCTTCCTTTTCCAAACAGCGACATCAGCCTGTATATTTTCCATCTTCCAGCCAGACCTGAAATGACGTTGGGCTTTTCGATCTCCGTATTGCTTGTATACATTGTTATACTTTCACTCGTAAGCTGGGCGGTTTTCAAAAAGTGTGATGTGTCCATATAGTGGTTATTCCGCAAAATTTATTGGATAATAGAGATTATCATTACAGGAAAGGAGAAAGGAAGGATGCGTCTACAAAAAATACTCATTGTCGATGATGAATCCGGTATTGTAAAAATGCTGGAAACCATACTTCGTAAGGAAGGCTATACTTCCATCAGCAGCGCCTTCACAGGACAGGAAGCAATGGAAAAAATCAGCCGGAATCCGTATGACCTGATTGTATTGGATGTGATGCTGCCCGATACGGACGGATTCAAATTGTGTCAGGAAATACGGCGGCATACCGCTGTTCCCATATTGTTTCTTACCGCCCGTTCAGGTGATTTAGACAAGTTGACAGGACTGGGGATTGGAGGGGATGATTATATCACAAAACCCTTTAATCCGTTGGAGGTCGCCGCGCGTATCAATGTTCAATTCCGAAGGCAGGAGCAATATCAAAACGCTTTGCAGGTAAGGGAGATTTATCGTTTCGGCCCTGTTGTGATTGACAGAAAGGCCGCGCAATTATGGGTAGACGAAAAAGAAGTGCCTTGCCCGGCCAAAGAATTTGAACTTCTGCTTTTCTTGGCCGACCATCCCAATCAGGTATTTACCTCAGGCCAATTATACGAGCATATATGGGGCTATGACAGCATCGGAGATGAAAAAACCGTTGCCATTCACATCATGCGCCTGCGTAAAAAAATAGAGCGGGATGCAAAGCACCCTTCTCTCATTGTCAATCTAAGAGGAATCGGTTACAAGTTTGTTCCGCCCAAGCAAGGTGAAGCGATATGAAAATTAACTATACAAATGGTAAGCTGATGGTTCGTTTTACGTTAAATTTTATACTGCATCAAATATTGATGTTTTTATTCGTTTCGCTACCGGCGGTTTTCTATATTCTCGTGCTAAAGCAGCCGATGGACCCCCTTATCGTTAACCTGACAACAGGGATAATTATTGCCGCTTACATCCTCTATTGCCTGTTTTATGGCTATTATGTTGCGTGGCCAATGGCTGACATTTTAATGAAAATAAAAAAGCTGTCAAGCGGAGAGTATCTTATTCCAGCCAAGAAAAAACATTTTTGCTCCCCTTCCAGCCGCCTTTATCGGGAAGTCTATGCAAACCTTGAATCGCTTTCTGCGACCCTGCAAGAAAATGAGCGGAAACGGAAAGAGTTTGAGAAATTGAGGCAGGATTGGGCGGCAGGCGTTACCCATGACCTAAAGACTCCTTTGTCTTATATCTCCGGCTATACGGACATGCTTTTGTCGGATGAACATGAATGGAGCGCAGATGAAAAGAAAGAGCTTTTGCAACTTATCCGGGACAAGTCTGCCCATATGGAGGAACTTATCGATGACCTTGGAATTACCTTTCGTATGGATCAGTTCATCGGCATTGAAGTTTCCTCACAAAGAATCGAGTTGGTTGAACTAATCCGCAGAGTCGTTGCAGAAACGGCAAATATGCCTTCGGTTAAAGACAATACCTTTGAGATACTCGGAGAGGAAGAACCCTTTTATGTAATGGGTGACGCTGGATTGCTCAAAAGAGCTTTTTCAAATCTGTTGGTCAATGCAGTTGTGCATAATCCGGCAGGTACGGGAATTACCGTACAAATACACAGCAATACACATATAGAAGTGCAAATAACGGACAATGGAAAAGGAATGGATGAACAAAGCGTCAACCATCTGTTTGACAGATATTATCGGGGAACCTCGACGGATGCTCCCACAGGCGGGACAGGGCTTGGCATGGCTATTGTCAAGCAGATTGTAACGGTACATCAGGGAACAGTAGACGTAAAAAGCAAAATAGATAAAGGAACATCGATTATCGTTGTATTACCGATTGATGGCTTGAATAAAGAAATTTCTAAAGGCAGGTGAGTCCATTAAGCATTGCTGGGAAAATGCGCGTCTTTCCCCACGCCGGAAATTCATATATTCTTGCCATAATCGTGTGCAATCTCCGGTGACGGCGGGATATATCTCTCTTAACTCTCTCTATTCCATAGTATTTTCATAATGTGGATACAGTCAGACAAAATAAAAAAGCGATAGAACAGTATATACGAAAGCAGCTACAAGAAGATATAGCGACAGATAAGCTAAGTATTAAAGAGTTTATAAACCCGTTTACGGGTCGAGCCAGTAGAAAAAACAAACAAGAGAAAATAGCCCCTCAACCCTTTAAGGGTAGTTCGGGGAAATGTGCGGTTGGCAGAAACTTCCGGAGAGCCTTGAGGCTCAGTCTGTACCCTGCCCTTATAAGGCTAGAGCAAACCACCCGCTCAACGCGCTCAACGGGTGGTCATGATTTGTATGTGCCGAAGATGTCCATGGCACACGAATGTCCATTGATAGGTTTTATTGGCTTTCCAGCAAGGTTCTGGCTATCCAAACATACGGTTCTATTCAATTTTGGCTGTCCGGATACCCCTTACGTTATTTACCGGCAACGAAAATGAAACTGCGCTCGCATCGGTTGCGGGACCGACTTTTTCAGCAATGCCGGCCATAATGTCGCCGGTAATGGCGTCCCGCGCTAATATCAATAATATTTCTTTTTCAGGGGTGATCGTCACGCCGAAAAATTTCTTCGTTCCGGCTATGCCGTTGCCGCGTGCATGCAGCACAGTGCCGCCCGTTGCGCCGGACGCGCGGGCTACATCCATAACATCTTCGCTGTACCCGCGGTTAAGCACTACCATGATCAGACTATGCGATGAATCTTCTTGCACCATGATCCCTCCGTTTACCTCACTGGAAAATTCAACAGGTTTATGATAACATCCCTGATGTACTTTTGTGGTGAACAATATTCCGTGTCCCGGTTTTGACATCTGCAGTGTTGTGTCTATAGCGTCCACGATTTGCATTACCTTCTCCGTAGACAGTATGCTGAAAAATACCGCCTTCTCCGTTTCGCCCAGGCCAAGATAATTCAATATCCTCGAGTTTGCCGTGCCTTTTCCATAGCTGATAAGGTTGAAAAATGTCTCGTGTTTTCCCAGGATATTCCCGACCTTCTCTCGCTTATTCCGGTCGCATACTACGCACAGAAAGCTGACCTTAAGATGGCTGTGTTTTTCCAATTGCATCGGTATTCCCGTCCTTTCTTGCTGATTACTACGCCTCGGTTGCTTCGGCGTTATGTTCCACGGCTTCCATCTCCAGCTCCCTGGCTTTTTTGAGTTTACGGCTGTAAATGAGGCCCATTGTTTGGATAATAATGGGCGGTATCATGGTAATCAGGCCCGCAATGCCGAACGCATCCGCAACCACATTGCGACCTGGAATCGACGAGCATACGCCAACGGCAAATGGAATTACAAACGCCGCGCTCATCGCCCCCGTAACCACTTCACCGGAGTCAAAGGCGATGCCCACAAAGATATTGCGCACCAAAAAGGTAAGCGAAAGGGATAGCGCATACCCGGGCAACAAAATCCACCATATGGATATTCCCGATAGAATGCGCACAAGCGAAAGGCTCATGGCGATCCCCACACCCAATGCCATGGTAAAGAGCATCAGTTTTCGGGATATTGCGTCGTCGGTGATCTTCCCCACCTGGTTGACTAATACATAGACCGTCGGTTCCGCCAACACTACGGAGGCGCCGATAAGCAACGAGATGGGTATCAGAATCCAGTTGTACGAAAGTTTGCCAATGGTCTCTCCCAAGGAAACGGCCGCAGGCATAAGGCCATTGTTTACACCAGTCAGGAATATGGTAAGCCCGATCAGCAAATAGGCGAGTCCCACGAATATTTTGATCAATTCACTGTGGGAGAGTTTTAGTTTTATAATCTGGAAAATCAAAAACACCGCCACAATCGGCAACAGAATGACGATAACCTCCTGCAGAGTGTGCCACATTCCTACCCCAAATAGGCTGAGCAGGCCGGAGACGTCCGTGATTTCGGTGGGTTGCTGGGGAAGATACTTAGTGTTGGACGAGTCATGGAACATACCCAATATCAGCACCGAAATGATGGGACCGACCGAGCATATTGAACTGATGCCAAAATTGTCGTCTTCCGCATCCCTCCTACCGGAAACAGCTGCAAACCCGCTGCCAATGGCAAGAAGGAACGGCACCGTGACCGGCCCCGTGGTGACCGCCGCCGAGTCGATAGCCACCGCCAGATAATCGCTGGAAAAGATCGCGATAATGAAGGCGAGGGGGTACGCCGTTGCCAAGACGTACCCTAGACGCCAATGAAAAATCACCCGCAGCACGGCCAGAACCAGAAACGCACCCACACCCAAGCTGACGCCGACGATTAGAGTAGGGTTTGGAATTGAGGCCACTTGATTGGCGAGTACGGAGAGGTCCGGTTCGGCCACCGTCACGATAAAGCCGAAGATGAACAGCACGATAATGATCAAGGGCAGTTTGCGCGACGAAATCAGCGCCGACCCCACATGTTGGCCGATGGGCAGCATGGCAATCTCCACACCGATAGAAAAAAGCGCAAGCCCCATATAGAGCATCACCATACCCGCCACCATCATCCCTAGCGTCCCGGGCGACAACGGCGCGATCGTCCAATGCAGCGTTAAAATAATCACAGTTATCGGCAAAACAGCATAGGCCGCTTCCTTAAGCTTTTCAGTTAAAACTTTCCGCATCAATCAACCACCTTTCAGTTATCACTATTAATTTCATAATGAGCCTAGAAAACGAGACAGACAGCAATAAGCTTAGAATAACACTATGGAGAAGAGAAGAAATTTTACACCGGGACAAAAAGCAAAAATCGTTATATCTAAACAGAGACCACAGCATCCATACCCTACCTTATTAAGAGGCTTAAAAATTGACAGAACGAATCAAGTATGGTCAGGGCCCTGGATAACCAGCGAATAGAGCACAGTTTTTCCGATCATACAAATGGGAAAAACTGTACTTGGAAGAATATGAAACAGGGCATCAACTGCGATAAACTTAGAAAGAATTATTACACAACACTCGGATGTCAAGGGTCTCCGGCTGCACCTCCGACGAACGAGCTTCGCTTGTCCTTGACATCGACCAAAAAGTACATGGAATTAAAATAGTATATGAACAAACAAGGAAGGGAGAAACTAACTTAACCCAGTAAAATTATTGCCTTAACAGTGGGAGGGGCACTATCCCTCGCTTCCACCACAATTTGTCTAAAACTCGCTAATGATGCGGATTTTAGGATTTCTCATACATATTTTACGGCATTATTTGATGCAAATATTGG